>CATJRT010000438.1 GCA_949742895.1 uncultured Eubacteriales bacterium
GGAGGCGGCCTTATCGTCGCACAGGAAGAACACGCCGCCCAGCAGCTCCTCGCTCTCCACATAGCGGCCCATGGGGGTGCCGTTCAAAATCTTGGCGGACCGGGCGGTGGGGGTGCCGTCCTCGTTGAACAGCAGCTTCCGATTCTGGTTGGACACCAGGAAGCCCGGGGCGATGGCGTTGCAGCGGATGCCAGACTTGGCGAAGTGTGTTGCCAGCCACTGGGTAAAGTTGCTCACCGCTGCCTTGGCCGCGGAGTAGGCCGGAATCTTGGTCAGCGGAATATAGGCGTTCATGGAGCTGACGTTGAGGATGCATCCGGACTTCCGCTCCACCATGTCCTTGGCGAAGGCCTGGGTGGGCAGCAGGGTGCCCTGGAAGTTCAGCTTGAATACAAAGTCCACGCCCCCCGCATCCAAGTCAAAGAAGCCCTTCTGGCCCTCGGCCCACTCGTGCTGATATTCGTTGTCGGTGGTGGCCCGGGGGTTGTTGCCGCCCGCGCCGTTGACCAGGATGTCACAGGGCCCCAGATCCTTCAGCACCTGCTGATGGACAGCCTCCAGTGCCTCCGGCTCCAGCACGTTGGCCTTGTAGCCCTCGCACACAAAGCCCTCGGCCTTGCACTCGTCGGCCAGGCCCTTCACGGCCTCCTCGTTCAGATCCAGCGCCGCCACCTTCGCGCCCGCCTGGGCAAAGGCGCGGGCCATGGTGCCGCACAGCACACCGCCCGCGCCGGTGACCACGACCACTTTGCCTCTGAACTCAACCTTCAAAGGTAAATCCATGATAAGTTCCTCCTAACAAAATAATAGGCTCTCGAACCTGAGATGTTATTATATTTCACGGCCAAATTGGTCGTGTATCCGCCGCATTCACATTCATTCTGCCGGAAACTTATTCAGCCACTCCACCATATCCCGAACCGTCTCCTCAATTTCACGGGGTCGGTAGCTCAACTCTGCCTCCACCCGTTCCCTGGAAAAATTGCTGTTGCTGGTCAGGGTATAAAGCGAATATTTCGTGTACAGCGGTCGGCGGCCCTGAAGCCGCGCCGCCATCTGTACCGCAGGCGCGGCCAACCTTGCCAGCGGCAGCGGGATCATCTTCGGCGGTTTTCTCCCCACGAGCTGACCTACTTGGGCAAGCAAGTCAAAAACAGTGAGATAGTGCCCGTTCAAAATGTAGCAGCCGCCCGGCCTGCCCCGTTCCACCGCCAAAAGACAGCCTTGCGCCACATCCCGCACGTCTACAAAGTCATAACCACCCTTGACGCACAGCGGTAACTTTCCCCGTAGATAGTCCGCCACGAGCTGAATTAAGTGGTTGCGCCCCGTGTCATAGGGGCCGATGATGCCGGAGGGATGGACTACCACGGCGGGGAAGCCCTGGGCCGCCTCATCTAACACCAGTTGGGTCGCCTCAGTCTTTGTTTTGGCGTAACCGCCCGTCACGAGATCAGGAGAAAAACGCTCCACCCCCCGAATGACCCCTCCGCCAGATGGCTCCGGGATTGCATGGACGGAGCTGATGTAGATAAACCGGCTTACACCATGGCGCTTCCCCAGTTCCACCACGTTTGCGGTGCCCTTCACATTGACCTCCCGCACCTGCGGCGAAACCTTCCCGGCAATGCTGATCAGCCCGGCGGTGTGAATCACGGCTACATCCTCTCCCTCTCTCCCTGCAAACAGCGGTTCCATCGTCTTCGGACGGCAGACATCGCCGTATATGTAACGGATGTTCCCGCCCTCCACCACAGGGCGCTCCCCCTGCCTCAGTAGGCCAACCGCTTGGGCGTCCACACTGTGGAGCAGGCGCAAAATCGTCCCGCCCAGGTGTCCCGCCGCACCAGTCACAATATATCGTTTTTTCACAGGAAACCACCTCACCCCGTTGTCAGCCCCGCAATCAGCAATAGGCAAACAGCGCCGTTGGATTATCGTAAGCGTTCAGCGCCGCCTCATCACCGTTGAACCGTAGCCCCGGGTGCCATACACCGCCCACAAACCGTCCCTCCTCCAAGCGCAGAATATCCAACCCCAGCAGGACGGCCCAAATCACTTCTTATCAAATTTGTCCAGGCAGTCCCATACGCCCAGCATATACATGATGCCCAGGGCGCGGTCATACAGGCCGTAGCCGGGACGAACCTTGCCGGGAACCTCATCCCACAAATGCCGGCCGTGGTCGGGGCGGATGTAGCCGTCAAAGCCGCAGTCGTGGTACGCCTTCAGGATGTCCAAAATTCCCGTGTCGCCGTCGCAGTCCCGGTGAGACGCCTCGGAGAAGTCGCCGTTGGGGAAGTGCTTCACATTGCGGATGTGGGCGAAGGCAATGCGGTCGCAGTGCTTGCGCACAATGTCCGCCACGTTGTTGTCCGGGTTGGCGTTCAGGCTGCCGGAGCACAGGGTCAGGCAGTTATACGGGTCGTCCACCATGGACAGGAAGCGGTCGATGGACGCTCCGTCCACCAACAGCCGGGGCAGCCCAAAGATATCCCATGGGGGGTCGTCCATGTGGATGGCCATCTTGATATCGCACTCCCGGCAGGTGGGCATGATGGCTTCCAGGAAGTACTTGAAGTTGTCCCAAAGCTGGTCCTTGGTGACGGGACGGTACTTCTCA
>CATJRT010000439.1 GCA_949742895.1 uncultured Eubacteriales bacterium
CAGTATATTTTGCAGCTTCAGTCTTTATGCCTTTTTTAGCCGCCATTTCCAAAATCTCTTGCTCTATGCCGCATTTTTCAGACAAAAGTGTAATTCTGTTTATTGCATGCCTGCCTATGTAACCAGCTTCAGCATTTCCATCTGTCTGGCGTGTTCCACGCCAGTGGTCTGAAGGTAAATCCGCGTGGTGTTGATAGAACTGTGGCCCAAAATATCTGCCAGCTTGACGATGTCCCTGTGGACTCGGTAAAACACTGTGGCAAACAGATGCCGAAGGTTATGCGGAAAAACCTTGGACGGTTCCACCTGCGCCGTTTTGCAAAGGCTTTTCATCTCTTGCCAGATCTGCCTCCGGGAGAGGCTGTTTCCGCGTCTGGTGCGGAAAATTTCCCCGGAGGCGGTTTTCTGCCGTTTTGCATACTTCAACAGCTTGCGGCATAGCTTCCCCGGCAGCAACAGCGTTCGCAGCTTTCCCTTCAGCGACACATCCGCCCGGCCGACCCGGGCCGCTTCTACAGTGATGTATTTCACCTCGGATACCCGAATACCTGTGGCGCAAATCGTTTCCAGCAGCAGCTCCAGCCGTTCCCGGCCCGTCTCCCGTGCGGCAGACAGCAGCCGGTCATATTCTGCACGGGTCAGCTCCCGGTCCCGGTCCCGAAAAACCCGGCGCTGAATTTTCAAGAATTTCACCCGGCACTCTTTCCAGCCTAAAAAGCGGAACAAGCTGTTCAGTGCGGACAGCTTGGCATTGATGGTGGCTGGCGCCAGCCCGGCCGCCGCCATGCTCTCCTTCCACTGTGCGGCTGTCTCCGATGTGACGGCCCGGCCGTCCAGCCATACGGCAAAGCTGCCCAAATCGCGGCGGTATTTTTCCACCGTGCTGGGTGCGCGTTCCTCCTGCTCAAGAGCCCGTGTAAACCGCTCCAGCAAAACCGGCTTCATCAGTCGTTCTTTCATAAGTTTATCCCCTTACCTTTACAGAATAAAAGCACAAAAGCGTCCGGTTTCATTTTGACACAAAAAGGGCCGTAGGAAAACATGATCCTACAGCCCCGATTTGAGCCCTGCTGAGATAAAGGGAAGCGCTGATTAAATGCGCCTGCGGCGCTTTTCAGATATTTTCCGCCACAACTTCGTTGCGATTCCTTGAAATAAACACAACTATTCCTGCGAAATTCCGCCGCGTTGCAGCGGAAAATCTTTTGCAAATCGCTCTTGTCGATTTAATCAGTCCTTCCAAAGGGTAGTACTTCAAAATATTTTCCTTTATGTGCTGCGTATACAGCAATCCCCAGGGGAACGTAACGACACAAGGAGGGGTGGCAGATTCAGGTCCATGAAAGGGCTTGCAGGGATCAGGCAGGGAACGGTCGATAGGGATGAGCCATTCACGGCGGCGTGAAAAACGAGGAGGGCGCGCTGAGAAGGTGGAGGAAAGCCTGGGTGTGGACTTGTCAAAGCAGCCCCCGCTGATATAATCATGACACTGCAATCGATCCCGTTTTGTTGAAACCAGGTATGCGGCATTGGGACGAGCACACCGCAGCTTCTGCGAATTGCCCAGAAGGGTATCCTCTATCCCAGAGTGCGGCGGGACGCAGTCGTCATTTTCGGCCTGAATTGTCAAAAGGGCGTCTGCGAGACCGACGAGCTGCTGGCCAGCCAAGGCGAGCCTGTGAGCGGCGGCGAACCTATGGGTATGAATTCCCTTGTGCCGGAACCTACAACCCCGCCGCCGGGTGCAAGCTCCCGCCCAAGGAAAAGAAGGAGATGCGCACCCTCCCAGCGGAGAAAATCAGCGCCTACCTTGCCGCCGCAGCGGAACATGGCGTCCTGCCGATGTTCTACTTGAAACTGACCACGGGTGTCCGGCGTGGCGAACTGGTGGCGCTCCTCTGGGATGACCTTGACCTGGAAAACCGGACCCTGAGCATCTCCAAGTCCGCTGGACGGATCAACGGCGAGGTGAAGGTGACCCAACCCAAGACCACCAACTTGGTGCGGATGATCTTCCTACCCGAAGAAACCGTAGCTTTGCTGGTCCAGGAGCACACCAAACACCCTGGCAATCCCATCATGTTCCTCTCCCCGGTGACGGGCAGGCTCTACGGTCCGGACTGCATAGGCCGACTCCACAAAACCCTGTTGAAGAAGGCCGGAATCACCGAAAATATCCCCTTCCACGGACTACGTCACACCTTCGCTACGCTGGCAATCCAGCAGGGGGGTAGATGCCAAAACCGTGTCCAGCATTCTGGGCCACAACAGCGCGGGCTTCACGCTGGACATCTACACCCACGTGACCAACGAAATGCAGAAGGAAGCGGCCCAGCGGATGGGGAACTTCATGGTTCAGACGGTATAAAAATCCAGAGAAAAATGCGGAAGTACCAGGCAAACTGCTCGGTACTTCCGCAAAATTTTCTGGCATGGGTCTTGTTTGGGTCAAAACGAAAACGCAAAAAATCAGGAAAAATTTTTTGATGAAAACAGCAGAAAAATCTCCCGATTTCACCAAAATCAGGAGATTTTGGTACGGGTAGTGGGGGTCGAACCCACACGGATTGCTCCACAGGAACCTAAATCCTGCGCGTCTGCCAATTCCGCCATACCCGCATATCTGCGGCAGGGGAGCCCCGCCGCAGTTTTTTTATTTTACCACACCAGGGTGGCGAAATAGTCGTCCGGCGTCTCAGCCCGGCGCATCAGCTCCACGCTGCCGTCCGCCTTCAGCAGCAGCTCCGCCGAGCGCAGCTTGCCATTGTAATTGTAACCCATGGAGAAGCCGTGGGCTCCGGTGTCGTGGATCACCAGCACGTCCCCAATGTCGATCTC
>CATJRT010000440.1 GCA_949742895.1 uncultured Eubacteriales bacterium
CGGCTTGGCCTTGATGCTGTTGAGCGATCCCCGGCTGGACAAAAAAGAAGCCCCGCCAATGACCAGCAGGGCAGCGGCGGCGATAATGATCACGATAAATTCCTGGGGCATGGCCTTACCTCAGTACGGGTACGCCATGCCGTCCGCCATGACGCCGATCTGGTTCATGGGTGCGGCACCGATGGTACACTCAGGTTTCTCCATCACCCCGTGGTGATGGAACGCGGTAGCCCCGCCCTGGTGGGCGTAGAGATGGGGCGGCTGCTCCTGAAACCGTTCGGGGAACATCTCCACGGCGGTATCCCGCAGGATGTCCAGGTCGGTGGTCTTGGCGGCCCGATAGACCGCTGCCAACTCCTCCGCACTGAGGGTAGGGGCAAAATTGGGCAGCTGCCGGTGGAGCATCTCGAACCCACGGCGGCGGCAGTAGTCACGATACGCTCTGTTCATGCTGAACCTCCATGTTCTGTTCAAAATTTGCACATAAGTCGTCGTTCCAATCTTTGTTGATGGGCACCAACGCATTTACTTCCAGCCCCTTTTCCCGCACTATCTTCGCCAGCCGCCTGGTGGCAAGCTGCCCTGCCTGGTCGTTGTCCAGAGCCAGGTGGACGCTCTTAATGTTGGGGCACCGTTCCAGCATCCCCAGCATGGCCTGAGAGGACGTGCCGCACAGCGCAACATAGCTGTGCCTGGCCCAACTGCTGTCGTGGAATTGGGAAATAAACGACAGCATATCAATGGGGGCTTCAAACACCGTCAGGTGTTCGCTGACCCCCAGCCAGTTGAAGGCGTAACGGAAGTCACTGCCCTCCACGGTCATACGGAAGGATTTGCCTTGGCTGTTGGTGCTGCGCTTGTGGGCGTGACGGGGTGTGCCGTCTTTGTCCATGCCTACAAAGACAGCGTTGTGATAGCCCTTGTCCTCATAGACCAGCCCCAGCCGAACGAAGGCGGTGAGCACATCCCGATTCAAGTGCCGGGACTTGAGCAGATATGCGAACGCCCGTCGGTTATCCCCGTTGGCAGGCGGTAGGGCAAAGGGTCTTTTTATTCTTTCCCGGGGCGTGTCGATCTTTGGGGTGAGCAGGGCAATGTCCTCCCCCAGCAGGGTGAGCATGGCCTGTTGGTAGTTCATGCCGTAAAACTTTTTGAGGAACGATACTGGCCCGCCGCCCTGCTCGGCAGCGTGGTCATACCACTCGTTGCCCCGGACGGTGATGCTGTGGTCGCAGCCCAGACGCAGCTCCCGCCCGGAGCGGATGAGGGGCTCGCCTTTGAAGCGGAGGAACTCACCGAGATCCACTGCGTTGGCCTGACGCTTCTGTTCGTCTGTGAAATGGATGTAGGGCACTTTGATACCTCCCTGTAGAATTGATTTTTGCTGGAACGCATGATACAATGTGGGCACATTTCTATGGTCAAGGGCGGTGCGCTGTTATGGTCGAAAAACTTTTTGAAGAACTATGTGCGTTGGACGAGGTGGAAGCCCTCGCCTTGGGTGGCTCCCGTGCGGGAGATCATTTTGACGAGGCGTCCGATTATGACGTATATCTGTATTGCAGCGGGCCAATTCCGGAAGATGTTCGAAGGGATATCCTGTCCAAATACTGCTCCATCATGGAGATCGGAAATCATTTTTGGGAGTACGAGGACAACTGCCGTCTGAACAACGGCATAGACATCGACCTGCTATACCGGGATCTGGACGCCTTTACCTCCGATGTGGCGCAGGTCGTGGAGCAGTTCCAGCCCCACAACGCCTACACTACCTGTATGTGGTACAACCTGCTCACCTGTAAGGTGATCTATGACCGGGATGGCCGTCTGGCCTGGGCAAAGGAGCGGTTCTCCGTACCCTATCCCTCTGAGCTGCGGGAGAATATCCTGACCCGCGGCTGGCAGCTGCTCCACAGCTCTATGCCCGCCTATGACGCACAGCTTATCAAAGCGGTGAAGCGGGGTGACATGGTGAGCATCAACCACCGCGCGGCAGGTTTTTTGGAGACCTATTTTGACTTCCTGTTTGCACTGAACCGTGAGGCTCATCCAGGGGAAAAGCGGCTGATCCAGCTTTGCCGTGAGCGGTGTGCCGTGCTGCCTGCCCACTTTGAAGAAAACCTGGAGCAGCTGCTTCGCGATCTGTACCATGCCCCCGGACAGGTGGCGGCGGATCTCCAGACGATAATCTTGGAGTTGGAGAAGATCTACCAGCCGTGACCAGTGGGGAGCAGACCTCGAAGGTCAGCCCATGGTCTGCTCCTCATGATCGTCCGGCCTGTGGCCCATGGCGATCTTCTTCTCCCTGATTTTCCGCTTGAGCTTGCTGTCCACAGCGATCCGCGTTCCGGCGGCAGGCTGCGGGCGTTGCTCCTGGAAGATGCGGCCCATGTGGTAGAGGAGCGAGGACGTGGCATTAAGTATCTGGACAGTGGTTGGAGCTTTCGTCTTAGCCTGAACTGGGGGCGTGGTGGGCTGTTGGTACGACGGGGTATCGTCATCCGTTGACGTGGATTCCGCCACCTGCTCTGCTTCATCCGTTTGCGCGGACTCCACCGTCAGCTCCACCTCGCCCAGCCGCACCGCCTCCGCAATGACGATGTTCTTGATTCGCTTGAACTCTTTCTGCTGGGAGAGCGGGATGCGCTCCGGCAGATCGTCCTTGTAGGTGCGCAGCACTTCCTCCCGCTGCTCATACCACAGGTCGTAAGCGGCGGCGATGCGTGGGTCTTTCTCCAATTCGTCCACGATCTCGTTGACGATGGATTTCACAGCCGGGGGCAGGTAGCCGTACTGCTTTTTGCCGGAGCAGTGTTGGAGACGCTTGGCCAGCTCTATCATGAGCTGCTCGATACGCTGGTTGTCCAACGCACCGCTTTGCATCTCCGAGACCAACTGGCGCATGACCTCCTCCGCGTCCTCGGTGAGCTCATCCCGCCGCTGAGTCTGTCGTTGGTAGATGGCGATCAGGTCTTGTTGAAAAATTTCCTTTGCCAGCATGGACTTGATATCCGCAATGCCCTGCTTGGTGAGGAACCCAGACTTGGCATCCGCGCTGTAGCAGACCATATGTATATGGGGATGATGACCCTCATCGTGAAAGGCGGCGTACCAGCGGAACTGGCTGTAGGGAATCTTCATCGCCCTTGCCATATCCATGGCGTGGTTGGACAGCAGCTTGCGCCAGCGGTCGGCGTTGTCGTAGCCCAGCCGCGCGGCGTCCTCCCGCCGCAGGGAGATGATGGGCAGCCATACTACGCCTGGATGCTGGGCCACCTCGTCTGCCACCTGGGACAGCACCAGTGGACTGTCACCAGCGGTGAACAGACCGTGTGCCCCCAGTTTCTGTACACGGGGACGGTTGGCGATGTAGTCCACGTAGTTCTCCCGTTTGGCGAGCTGCTCATAGTTGTCCTCGATGGCGCGGGTGATGAACTCGGACGCGTTGCCCCGCGTAGGCGCGGCCAGATAGTCCTCGTACTCAAACAGCTCCCGGCTGGAGGGGAAGCCCCGCAGGAGCTGTTTCACCATTTTGAGTTGCTTCTTAGTGACAGGCTTCGCCGCCTGACCGGGATCGACGCGCTCCACACCCTCGCGGGTGGAGATGTAGCCCACGTAGTTGCTCAAATGGGTGGCGGCCTTTGCGCCGCCGCCCTTGATGTGCGGGCACTTGAAAATGACGCGCGGCGTAGATGCTCACCTCCCAGTTGTCATTTCTCTGAACTAAAAAATCTTAGAGAGAATACCTTCAGGGCAGTCCATCGTGAACCGACACTCGGTTCAGTGGAAGGGCGCAGCGGCCCCTTGGCGGACGATCATTTTTTTGTGCGCACTACTCCTCGCCCTGATTTTTCTTCAGCGTATCTTTGAACGTAATCGTGCCGTTCGTTTTCTTCACCTCCTGGACACACCGCCAGCGCAGCGCGTCCAACTGGGTGCTGTCGATTTCCAGCCCCGCCGCCAGCACGTTCATCATCATGCTGATCTCCACCGTGCGCTTGACCAGCAGCGGCGCGATGCGGTCCTCACTGCACTGGATGGTGCCGCGCATGGCGTGGACGAAAATCGGCGGCAGGAATTCCGCCACGTCCTCCGCTGCCAGGTAGTCACAATAGAACTGGAGAGACTTCTCCAGGAACTCATTCCGGCTCTGGCAGTTGTCCTTCGCCATAGCCGCTTCGATCTTGCGCTCCATCTCCTGCGAGACGCGGGTGTGGATGCGCAGTTTTTCTTCTGGCATATTGCTTTCCTCCTCTCAAAACGCTGAAAGCGCCTGCCGGAGCCACTTCGGAGTCATCCAAAACGGCCCAACGGCGGGTGTTTCCGCTATTTCTGAGCCAATGTTGGCTCAACGGTTCAAAATCGGAGCCACGCCAACCTGCCGGAAACAGACTGGGGACGGTTGAAAGGAGCTGTTTCCCCGTCCTTTCCGGCCCGCATTGCGGGCCGGTGTGACAGGCGGTGAGCCACCGCTTTATCCCGCTCCAAAATCGAACCCCCGAATTGCCCTCGAAGCCCCGTCCACCGGGTGTTCCTCGGCGGGCAAAAAGGGCGGTGGCGAGGGGCGAAACCGCCGCCCTTCCACAATCGGGCACAAACGGGCCGACACCGCGTTTCACCCCCTCGGAGGGGTGTGGTGCCACCCGTCCCGCAGGAGGGCCACAAAAGCCCTCACAGGGGCGGACACGGGGGAGACGGGGCGAGGGCTGCCCCGCAGGTGCGGGACAGCCCTCTGCTATGCCCTGGCGGGCGGTCACATGGTCGGCGCAGTGGACGGTTCAGGGGTTGTGTGAAGCACGTCACGGATGTCCGCCAGCTCGTCATGAAGCCCCTCCGCCAGCTTGGCGGTGTTGGGCTTCAGCGTGGCCAGGAGCAGATCGTCCAGCCCACACATCTCCGTGACTGTCCGCGCAGTGTTCAGCAGCGCCCGCCGCTGCTCCGGGCCGCAC
>CATJRT010000441.1 GCA_949742895.1 uncultured Eubacteriales bacterium
TGTCCCGATTCCTGCCCGCCGGGGTGGGTCTGGGAGAGCTTCTCCCCCTCCTGCACCGGGAAAGCCTGGAAGCCAAGCTGGCCGCCGAGCTGGGTCCCGACCACTTCGCTGCCAGGGAGTTTGCCAAAACCACCGCCCGGCTCCTGCCCCTGGGGGTGCTGTTCCACATTGCCCCTGGCAATATGCCGGGCCTACCGGTTTACACCGTGCTGGAGGGGCTGCTCACCGGCAACATCAACCTGGTCAAGCTGCCCCATGGGGACAAGGGGCTGTCCCTGGCCGCCTTTGGGCTGCTGGCGGAGCAGGAGCCCAAACTTGCTCCTTATATCTACGCCTTCGACCTCCCCTCGGGACAGCGGAAGGCCCTGAAAAAGCTGGCGGACCTGGCGGACGGACTGGTCACCTGGGGCGGCGACGGCGCCATTGAAGCCGCCCGGAACCTGGCTGCACCCGGCTGCAAGCTCATCGAATGGGGCCATCGGCTCAGCTTCGCCTACGTCTCCGGCTACGAGGACCGGGACAGGGAGCTGTCCGCCCTGGCAGGTCACATCGCGGAGACGAACCAGCGGCTGTGCTCCTCCTGTCAGGTCATTTTCCTCGATGCCAGTGACCGGGAGGAGGGTCTTGCCTTCTGCCGGACGTTCCTGCCTTATTTGGAGCAGACGGCGGCAAAGCGCTCCGGGACCGGAGCCAAGGCCTCCCTCAGCGGCCACACCGCCCTTCTGGAGCGCATCGTGGACGGAACAGCGGAGGGCGAAACCCTGCTCCAAGGCAAGGGCTGCTCAGTCATTTTCCGGCCCGGCCGGGAGCTGGAGCTTTCCCCTATGGAGGGAAACGTACTGGTGAAGCTGCTGCCCCAATCCGAACTGCTTCCCGCCCTGCGCCGCCAGAAGGGACGGCTCCAGACGGCGGGCCTCATCTGCGCCCCCGAGAGGCGGGAGGCCCTCACTGGCCTGCTGGCCTGGGCAGGCGTGACCCGGATCACCCGGGCGGGGTCCATGTCCACCGCTTTCCCCGGTGAGGCCCACGATGGGGAATATCCCCTGCGCCGCTACCTCCGGGTGGTAGATGTGGAGAAAGCATAAGAACCTGTATTCACAGCCGAAAATTCCGGGTGATCGAGGAATTTTTCCACCGGGCGAGGCCAATTTTCGCAGGCATACTTGTATGTACGGCCAGAAAATTTGAACGAAGCATGGCGGAAAAAGGCCCAGCCAGACGGTGTATTGAGGTTGTGAATACAGGTTCTAAGCCAAAGGCCATAGAGGGTCACCCCTCTATGGCCTTTTTGTCTGCATAGGGAAACGCCTCGGCGGTTGACCCCGGCAGGCTCTTTTCCATCTCCCCGTCGGTGATGAACTCCGTCATCACATGGCGGTAGCGTTTGGGCAGGTGGGTGGACTGGCATTTGGGATTGATGCGCCCCTCGATGGCGATGGTCTGATAGTATTTACGCCACATAGCCCGGAAAGCCCGCTCCTGGTCCCCGGCGGTGCCCATACGGAAATCCTCGGCGGGGAGGAGCTTCCACTGCCCCCGGTCGGAGAGAAAAACCTCATGATGGGTGCGGTCGTAGAGCGCCAGCCGCTCGCAGGGATACCGCTGGGCAAAATGGGACGCCAGCAGGGGCAGCACCCGGTTTTTCGGCTCGATCTCTCCCACCAGGAAGCCATCCAGGTCGGAAAAGCGGACAAACCCCTTCAAATGGTCCCACTCGGTCCACATTTTGGTCAGCGCCAGGTTCACCCGGGCCATCACTGGATCGCTCAAATCCAAACGCACCCGGTTCCCCTCCCGCAGTCCCCGACGGATGAGCTCCAGCAGGGCCAGCTCCTTGTCCGGCAGGCAGGTCAAAAATCCCCGTGCGATGAGCTTCTGAAAGACGGGAGACACCCGCTTGTTCAAGGCGGTGTAAAGCCGCTTGGCTTTCTCCCGGTCCGTGGCCGGCTCACGTGTCTCCCAAAGGGTAGGCGGGTCGTTCGGGCGCAGGAAGGCCACAGGCTCAATGCCGTTCTCCAACACATCCCATATGCAGGTCAAAAATCCGGCAAATGTGCCGTCATACCGGTATGCCACCATATCAGCCCGCTCCCTGGTCGAACAGGGAAAGCTGCCGCCAGCTCTCCCCGCTGCCCAGCGCCCCCTGCTCCAGCCCAGTAAGGCGGCGGTACACGCTGTCCGGGCTGAACCGCAGGCCGGGCAACATCCGGCCCGAGCAAGTGATGAAATACTGGGCCCGCTTCATCACAATCCCCAGCCGCTTCACCCCCTCGAAGGAGAGGGCTCCGTACCGCCGGGCGGCGACGATCCGCTGCGCTCCCCGCACCCCGATGCCAGGGACACGTAGGATAGCTTCATAATCCGCCCGATTCACGTCCACCGGGAAAAACTCCGGGTGCCGCAGGGCCCAGTCGCTTTTGGGGTCCAGGGCTGCGTCAAAGTTGGGACGGCTCTCGTCCAAAATCTCCTGGGCGGTAAAGCCGTAGAACCGCAGCAGCCAGTCCGCCTGGTACAGCCGGTGCTCCCGCAAAAGGGGCGGCTTGAACCCGGCGGGGGCGGGCAGGCCTTTGTGGTCGGACACTGGCATATAGGCGGAGAAAAACACCCGTTTCAGCCGGTATTTCCGGTAAAGCCCCTCCGTCAAAGCCAAAATATGCCGGTCGCTCTCCGGAGTAGCTCCCACGATCATCTGGGTGGACTGCCCCGCTGGGGCGAACCGGGGTGCATGGCGGTAGAGCTTCAGCTCCGCCTTGGACTGGGCCGCCCCGTCCCGAATCTGGGCCATGGGCTTTAATATCTTTTCCTTGCTCTTCTGTGGGGCCAA
>CATJRT010000442.1 GCA_949742895.1 uncultured Eubacteriales bacterium
GGGGGGGGTGTTATTTTTTGTTTATACGCGGGGTGCTGATGCCACCCTTTTTTGGGGAAGAAAAAGCCGTATCCGGCTTGCAGCTATGGTATGATAGGGAAAAATTGCGAAAAGGGGGAGACTGCTATGCTGGACGCCGCCATACTCCGGGAGCTCCGGGTCATCACTGGAGAGGAGCAGGCCATTTTGGACGGCCGCACCACCATCGACCGCAGCCTGTATATACAGGGCCGGCCCAACGTGGTCAACAGTAAAAAGCTGCTGGCCGACGGTAAGCTCATCACCCTGCGCCCCAACACCCGCTTCATCCACTTTCCCGCCCACACCCACGACTATGTGGAGGTGGTATACGGCTGCCCCGGAGTGGTGGAGCATATCGTGGATGGCCGGTCCATCCGGCTGAAGCCGGGAGAACTGCTGTTTCTGGGCCAGCGGGCGGCCCATGAGGTTTGCCGGACGGGGCGGGAAGACATCGCGGTGAACTTTATCGTCCTGCCGGAGTTTTTTCGGGACACCCTGTCCGCCATCGGTCATGAGGCCACCGCCCTGCGGCAGTTCCTGGTGGATTGCCTGTTCAGCCAGAGCGTCGGCCCCAGCTATCTCCACTTCCAGGTGGCGGACGACCTGCCCATCCAGAACCTGGCGGAGAACCTGCTGTTCACCCTCCTCCGTAACACCCCCAACCGCCGCCGGGTGAGCCAAATGACCATGACGCTGCTGTTTCTCCAGCTTTTGAGCCACACGGACAAGCTGGACTGGGACAACCGGGAGGACGACATCCTGAAGCTGCTGCGCTATGTGGAGGCCCGTTACCGGGACGCCAGCCTCACTGAAGCCGCAGAGCTGTTGCACACCGATGTGTACAGTCTGTCCCGCCTCATCCGCCGCCGGACGGGTAAGACCTTTACCCAGCTCCTCCAGGAAAAGCGGCTGGCCCAGGCGGCTTTCCTGCTGGACAGCACCAACCGGAACGTGGACCAGGTGGCCCAGGCGGTGGGGTATGAGAACCTCAGCTACTTCCACCGCATATTCAAGGCCGCCTATGGACTCTCTCCCCGGCAGTACCGGACTACCCCTGCAAAATAGGACACTTTTTTCTTAAACCAGGACCTTCCTTTTCCGCCCTGCCCGTGGCATACTGAGGGCATTGCGGAAAAAGGAGGGTTTTTGTGTACCATCTCGCCATCGACATCGGCGCGTCCTCGGGGAGGCATATCATGGGTTGGCTTGAGGGCGGCGAAATCCAGACAGAGGAGGTCTGCCGCTTCCCCAACGGGGTGCAGGAGGCGGACGGCCGCTTGGTCTGGGACATAGACGCGCTCCTGCTCCATGTCAAGACTGGCATCGACCGGGCGCTGGAGCGGTTCCCTGCCATCGAAAGCCTGTCCATTGACACCTGGGGGTGCGACTACGTCTTGCTAAAAGGGGACAGGGAGGTGCGGCCCTGCTATGCCTATCGGGACAACCGGACGGAATCAGTGAGCCATGCTGTCCATGAAAAAATACCGTTTGCCGAGCTGTACGCCCGCACCGGATGTCAATATCAGCCCTTCAACACCATCTACCAGCTCTGCGCCGACAAGCTGGCGGGACGGTTGGAGGGGGTGACGGATTTCCTCATGGTGCCGGAGTATCTCATGTGGAAGCTCACGGGGGTGAAGGCTAAGGAATACACCAGCGCCACTACCACCGGGCTTGTGAGTGCCCAGACCGGGGAATTTGATTTGGAAGTGGCGGAAACGCTTGGTCTGCCTGCCCGCCTGTTCGCCAGACTGTCCCAGCCGGGAACCGTGCTGGGGGAGTACAAGGGCATCCGCGTAGTGCTCTGCGCCACCCACGATACCGCTTCCGCCGTGGAGGGCATTCCTATGAAGGGAGAACAGCTTTATATTTCCTCTGGCACGTGGAGCCTGCTGGGGGTGAAGTCCCCCCGGCCCCTGACAGACGAAAAAAGCCGCGCCGCCAATTATTCTAATGAGGGCGGTGTGGGCTACATCCGCTACCAGAAGAACATCATGGGGATGTGGATCGTCAACCGCCTACGCAGCGAGCTGTGCCCCGATAAGCCCTTCCCGGAAATCGTGGTGGAAGCGCAGGCCAGCGCCTTTGACGGCACGATGGACGCCAACGCCTTCTGCTTTCTGGCCCCGGACAGCATGAAAACCGCCTTTGACGGTGCGCTGGGCGCAAAGTCTCTGACCGCTGGGGACTATTTCCGCTGCGCCTACCGTTCCCTGGCTCTGAGTTACCGGGACGCCATCCGGGAGTTGGAGGAAAACACGGGCAAAACCTACGAGAAGCTCTACATCGTGGGCGGCGGGGCGAAGAACGCATTTTTGAACGAGCTCACCACCCAGATCACAGGAAAAAGAGTGATTGCCCTGCCTATTGAGTCCACGGCGTTAGGGAATCTAAAAATTCAGATGGAGGTTGAGGAACAATGAGCTATTACTCCCGAAAAATAATCTAGAAAAAAGATGCAGAAAGTGGTAAAATAGAC
>CATJRT010000443.1 GCA_949742895.1 uncultured Eubacteriales bacterium
GGAACCGCCGGAAAAATTTGCCTGCTCTGCTGCGGGGATCCTTTTTGTAAAGGGCCGCAATTTGTTCATGGAAATCTTGGTGGCGACGGAGCCTTTTTTCTTAATGCTACCCTAAAACTTGGATAAGCCGAAAGGCTGGTCCGGGTTTTATTTTTTGCCAAAAGAGGGGGTGTTCCTGTGGGACGGCTCACGATGAAGGACAGAAAAACGCTTGCAAGATTGTACCGGGCGGAAACGCCGACAATCAGCATCGCCCAGCAGCTCCGATGCTCCCAGACCACCATTTACAACGAGTTGGAGCGGGGCTTCACCGGAGAGGTGGACGAGTTCGGGCGCAGGGTCTATGACCCGGCCCAGGCGCAGAGGGTGGTGCAGGAGGCTACGCGCCGCCAGGGCCGCAAGACGGTCCAGGCCGAGATCGTAAGGAGGGACTGCTAATGGCGACCATTGAGCTTTATACGGCGGAGGAGCTTGCCGCCCTCCTGAAGGTCAACATCCAGACCATCTGGAAGTGGGACAGGCAGGGGCGCATCCACGGCATCAACCTGGCGGGCAACCGCATGAAGCGCTACCGCCACAAGGACATCGAGGATTTTTTGGACAGCATCGAAAAAGGAGGACATGAACATGAGTAAGACCATCACTTTGGACCGGGTACCTTTTGGTGCCACCTTCACCCTGGACGGGGTGCGCTTCGTGAAGCTGGACGGTGACCGGGATGCCGTCTTTGCCCTGGCGGAGGATACCGTCGCAGACCTGGGCTGTGTCCAGTTTGAGGCCGACAATGCCGCCAGAGAGGACCACAACAATTTCAACGGGAGCCTGGTGCAGAAGGAGATCGAGCGCTGGGTCCGGGACCAGCACAAGCCCATTTTCGACGCTGTGGTGGAGCGGCCCATCGACCTCACCACAATGGACGGCATGACGGACTACGGCTGCCCGCTGACCGTTGTACGCATCCTCACCATCGACGAGTACCGGAAGCACCGGCGCTTTATCCCCCTGACGGACAAGCCCTATTGGCTGGCTACCGGGTGGACTACCGCCAGCTCCCCGCTCTCCTATACCGACTTCGCGTACTACATCCGCACCGGCGGCACCGTGGGCAACTACAATGTGTACTACCCGGACTTTGCGGCCCGCCCCGCTTTGTATCTTCAATCTTCTATCCTTGTATCGGTAGAGACTGACGAGGAGAGCAAGAGCCTGGGGGACTACACAGAGCTGGAGCTGCTGGGCGAGTTGCAGCGGAGGGTGCGGACATGAGCCGGACCGTGACGAGGATGCGGGAGGAGCGGCAAAAGCTCCGGGCGCAGCTCCGGGTCACAAGGGCCGTCGCCGCCATCCTGGCCCTCTTGCTGGTGCTTCTTCTCCTCTTGGGGTGTGGGGCGGCGAGACCGGCGAAGCCGGAAGCCCCCCCTTCTCTCGCAGCAGCCGCCCCGGTTGCCGCCACCCCAACCCCGGACAGCCCGTGGATGTACCGCCCGGCCCAAGAAATCAACGCCGCAGAGGCGCTTGCAAAGACCGTGTGGGGCGAGGCACGGGGCTGCTCCAAGGAGCAGCAGGCCGCCGTTGTTTGGTGCGTGCTGAACCGAGTGGACAGCGAGGAGCCATACTTCCCGGACAGCATTGTGGAAGTGGTGGCCCAGTGTGGGCAGTTCGACGGCTACGACCCGGACAACCCGGTGAACCCGGATATTCTGGCCCTGGTGGAGGATGTGCTGGCCCGGTGGAGTATTGAGGACATCTGCGCCGGGGATGTGGGCCGGGTGCTTCCGAGGGAATATCTCTACTTCCACGGTGACGGCTGCATCAATCACTTTCGGACGGAGTATGAGGGTGGGCAGACTTGGGACTGGAGCCTGGATAGCCCGTATGAGGAGAATGTATGACCACAAGAATTGCGGGGGGGCTTACTCACCTTTCTCTGTTCACCGGGATAGGCGGACTTGATCTGGCTGCGGAGTGGGCAGGCTTTCAGACCGCCGGACAATGTGAGTGGGCGGACTTTCAAACTAAAGTGCTGGAAAAGCACTGGCCCGAAGTTCCACGCTGGAGAGACATTCGGACACTGACGGGAGAGAGTTTTTATGAGCGAACAGGACTACGAACAGTTAACATTATTTCCGGCGGGTTCCCCTGCCAGCCTTTCAGTACAGCCGGGAAGCGACGAGGCAAGGACGATGACCGCTACCTCTGGCCTGAAATGCTCCGTGTTATCAAAGAGCTGCGGCCCTCTTGGGTTGTTGGTGAAAATGTTGCTGGGATCATCAGCATGGCGCTCGACACGGTGCTTTCTGACCTGGAAGGTATCGGGTACGCCTGCCAAGCGTTTGTTATTCCGGCTTGTGCCGTCGACGCCCCGCACAGGCGAAATCGGGTATTCATCGTGGCCCACTCCCACGGCGAGGGATGCCAAAGGGCTGGACACGCATCCGAGAGCGGATATGACACCGACACGCTCTCTGCTCTTATCGCAAAAAGTTGCGTTATTCCCAACGCCGACGAAGTTCGACGCAACCTGCGGAGACTTGAAAGGAAAGGAATTTACCGGGAAGAACCGCCACGCTATGAAACTGATCCAAGCGGCGAAGATGTGCCCAACGCCGAAGGCAAGAGACTGGAAGGGGCCTGGGAGCCATGGAGAGGGAGGGCCAGACCTTCCGACTGTGGCTGGTGGCCGCCTGAACCCGGAGTGGGTCGAGTGGCTGATGGGGTTCCCGCCTGGGTGGACAGATTGCAGTGCCTCGGAAACGCCGTAGTGCCGCAGCAGGCATACCCCATTTTCAAGGCGATTTATGATTTGGAGGAGGCTGTGACAA
>CATJRT010000444.1 GCA_949742895.1 uncultured Eubacteriales bacterium
AACACCGGCTGGGGGTAGGTGTAGGGCTTGGCTCCAAAGTTTTTTCGCATGATGATATCCTCCTCAGCTTATTTCGAACAGCAGCTCCAATGCCTGGACCAAATCATTTACAGCTTCCACGCCTTCGCGGCCCGTCCGCCCCCGGAGGAGCAGGATGGGCCGGATGCCTGCCGCCCGCGCCCCGGCCACGTCGGTATCGAAGGAATCCCCGATGTGGAGTGCCTCCTCCGGGGAGCATCCGGCGCGCCGCAGAGCCTCGTCGAAAATCTCCCGATGGGGTTTGTAGGCCCGGACCGTGTCCGCGCTGACCACCCCCGCAGGGTCCAGGCCGTTCTGCCCCAGGGCCCGCTCCATGTAGGGAAGGCCGTTGTTGGTGATGATATAGACGGGGACCGGGCACCGCTGAAAAAATGTGAGGGCGTCCGGGAACACCAGGGCGTTGACCCAGTGGCGGCGGATCAGGTCCTGCAAGATGGCGGGGGCCTCCGTCAAGCCGATCTGTGCCTCCATATCCGAGATGAGCCGGTCCACGATTTCATCCTCGGTCAAATAGCTCTCCAAATAGCTGTCCGACTCATAGCGGCGGCGGTTGTCCAAAATAAAACGCTGGACCTGCTTTGGGTCATGAACGCCGCTGTTTTTGCAGATGCGGCGGACGATTTCCGCCATTTCCGGGCTGTGTTCGTCCACCGTGGCGCCCATATAGTCAATGAAAACCGCGTTAATCATTGTGATACCTCTTTCATCAAGTCTTGGATCTCCGCCGCAGTCCGCTCGATCTGCTCCTTGCCGGAAATGGACGGCGTGCCGTCGCCGTCCTGGGGGCCGTAGGCCCCGAACCCCGCGTGGCACCCGCCCTCTATGACTACCTCGATGGCATCGGCGGGCAGATGGTCCCGGTTGGCCTCATTTTTTTCCATGTTGAGCACATCGTCCTCGGAACCGTAGATCGACAGGACGGCCAAGTCGGAGCCGCTCAGGTCCTTGGTGGAGTATGCCGCCAGCAGGATCAGACCCTCAAATTCGCCGCTGTGACCGGCTGCGTAATTTGCCGCCATAGCGCCGCCCAAAGAGTGCCCGCCAATGTACCAGGCATCAATATCAGGGAATTGCTCTGCAATCCCGTCCGCTGCGTTCATATCCAGCACCGCCAGGTTCCAGGGCATTTTGAGGAGCACACATAGGATACCTCGTTCCGCGCAGGCCCGCATCAGCGGCGCGTAGGCGGTGTGCTCCACCTTCCCGCCGGGATAGAAGATCAGTCCGGTCTGGGGATCGTCCGGGAGAAACAGGAGGGTCCCATCCTCCGCTGTGCGCACCGTGACGTGATCGTCCGCCGCCATGGCCTGCACTGCCGTTTCCTCTGCGTGATAATAATCATTCACATAGACGGCGCAGCCGATGACACATAGAAGAACGATCGTAAAATCGCGGTGATTACCACGTATTTTTTCTTTCTGCGGATATTTACTTGCTGCCGGGTCATGAAGCGCCACCTGCCAATCCCAATAAAGAGTTGCCGATACCATCCGAAAAGGCCCTGTGCCCAGACTCTGAAAAATGGACGCCATCATAGGCGAGTTCGACATTCCAATCCTTCGCGTTCGCAAATGAGATCCCCAGTTTTTGGGCTGTCGCTTGGTAATGTGCGCCCAAGCGCCGGGAGGTCTCAACGATCCGCGGATCATCCACCCAGGCCCCCAGTGCCACCGGAGGAGGAGCAATCAAAAGAAACTGACAGGACAGCTTCTGTTCCAAAAGAGAGTTCAGAAACCGTTCCATTCTCTCCGCGCAGTCGGCGGCGGATATGCTGGAGCTCTGGAGCAGATCGTTGGTTCCCAGCATGACGGTGGTGATTTCCGGCTCCTGGCGGCGGAGCGTTTGGACAAGCGTTTCGACATCCCAACTGCTTTGGGGGATGGAGCGGCCATTCTGCCCCTCATTGAAAACGGTCCAGCCCTCTGATTGAAGACGGGCAGTCCATCGGACATTTTCTGGATATCGTCCACCCAGGCAGGAGCGGGGGTCGTACCCATAGGTGTTGGAGTCGCCATAGCATAAAATCCAGTGTTCCATGAGGTCAGCACCCCGTGTTTTGCAGTTGGGAGAGGAGGCTCTGGCACCCAGCCAGCACGTCCCGCCAGGTGATCTCGAAGTCGCCAGTGTACCACGGGTCTGCCACATCGTCGCCACAAGCTTCATATCCCTCACTTCCGACTGACGCCGAAAGTTCGCTCATTCCACTGCGGCTCCTCTCCCCACAAAGCCTGAAGGACGGCTTTGCGGGGGCCCCTTTCCGGCGGTCCGTGCAGTCCATCAGCAGGCACAGCTTGCCATCGGGGTCGCCGCCGCAGACGTGGCCCATATCCCGCAGGTTGGCCCGGTCCATCCCGATCAGCAGGTCGAAGCGGTCGTAGTCGGCGCGGATGAGCTGTCGGGCAGTTTTGCCCGTGCAGTCGATGCTGTGCTCGGCCAGCTTACGCCGGGCTGGGGGATAGACCGGATTGCCGATCTCCTCGGTGCTGGTGGCAGCGGACTCGATGTGGAATCGGTTCTCCACCCCGGCCTTTTTCACCAGGTCCTTCATCACAAATTCGGCCATCGGGCTGCGGCAGATATTCCCATGGCAGATAAAGAGGATACTTGTCATCGTTCACACGCTCCGTGACGGTATTTTCCTTAGTATAACACACTTCTGCCGTCAAGTCGAGGGCCATCTCCAGTTGGGCGGAGGCGGTGATCTGCTCCACCAGCTTCAGCTTGG
>CATJRT010000445.1 GCA_949742895.1 uncultured Eubacteriales bacterium
AGCACTACCAGTGCCATTTGCTCAAGGAGGTCAAATCCAGCGACTACAGCCAGACCGTCTACGAGTACGAACCAGTGCTGCTGGACACCATCGACATCGAAGACGAGGATCTGAATGCCATCAAGTTGGGGATGCTCAACCTGTCCCAGACCGCCAGCATGGCCCGTTACTTCTCCTCCCTGCCCGTGGACGTGGGCTGCAAGACCGGCACCGCCGAGGTAGCTACCAAGGCCGCCAACGCCGTGTTTGTCTGCTTCGCTCCCTATGACAACCCCCAGGTGGCCTTGTGCCTGGTGGCGGAGCAGGGTGATGCCGGCGGGAACCTGGCACAGGTGGCCGCAGATATCCTGGCTCAGTACTTCTCCACCACCAGCTCCCTGAACGATCAGTCTGGTGAAAACGTCTTACTGCGGTGATTTCCACATCTTTATTGAACGGGACGGGAGCAAATGCTCCTGCCCCGTTTTCTTCTGGCACGTAGCCAATAATTATTTTTGACACGCTTTCCCGGAACATTGCCGGATGTTTTTGCCCGCCTGCTTTCTCCCCCCCTGCACCCCAAAGCCGGAAAAGCGCGATGTATCAGGACTTCCACAACTTCCACAGGAACTTCCACAACCTGTGAAAGCTGTGGAGGCAGTACTTCCTGCGGTTTTCAAGTTTACATAATTTGTGTCAAGCGCTTTCTTATAGGTATTTTCACGATTTTCACCTGAATAAAAAATTCCATGGAAAAGGCCGGGTTTACTACGAAAACCCGGCCTTTAGTGATAAAATATGGTTAAATATGCATAAATCGCCTTCAAAGTACCTTGGAGAGAAACTCAATGGTCCGCGGTTCCCTTGGGTGGGCGAAAAAGGCCTGCGGCTCGTCCTGCTCCAGGATGTGCCCGCCGTCCATAAACAGCACCCGTGTGGCCACCTCCCGGGCAAAGCCCATCTCGTGGGTGACCACTACCATGGTCATCCCTTCCTCCGCCAACTCCTTCATGACCTCCAGCACCTCCCCCACCATTTCGGGGTCCAGGGCGGAGGTAGGCTCGTCAAACAGCATCACCTTAGGGCGCATGGCCAAGGCGCGGACAATGGCAATACGCTGCTTCTGCCCGCCGGAGAGCTGGGCGGGGTAAGCGTCCGCCTTCTCCTCCAGTCCCCCCCGCCGGAGCAGGGCGGCGGCGTCGTCATCGGCCTCCGCCTGATTCATCAGCTTTGTCTGCACCGGGGCCAGGGTGATGTTTTTCCGGATGGTCATGTTGGGGAACAGGTTGAAGTGCTGGAACACCATGCCCATCTGGCGGCGGATGGCGTTAATGTCCGCCTTGGGGTCGGTGATCTCCGAGCCGTCAAAGGTAATGGTCCCAGACGTAGGGGTCTCCAGCAGGTTGAGACAGCGCAGAAAGGTGGACTTCCCCGACCCGGACGGCCCGATGACCACCACCTTCTCTCCGGGGTGGATGTGCTCAGAGATATCGTCCAACACCAGGTGGTCCCCAAAGGATTTGGACAGATGCTTAACGTCGATCACTTTGCCGCAGCCTCCCCTCGATCTTTTTGATGATAAATGTAAGCAGATAAACGATGGCCAGGTAGAACAGGGCTGCCACCGTCATAGGAGCCAGGTAGTTAGCCAGGTTCTGCCCGCTGCCCACGTTTTTTGCCGCAGCGGTCAGGTCATACATACCAATCATGCTGACGATGGAGGTCTCTTTGATCAATGCAATCAGCTCGTTGCCGATGGAGGGGATGACGTTTTTGATGGCCTGGGGGATGACGATGTACCGCATGGTCGTGCCGGCCGACAGCCCCAGGGACCGCCCTGCCTCTGTCTGTCCCACGTCCACAGACAGGATGCCCGCCCGGATGTTCTCCGACACATAGGCTCCCGAATTTACCCCAAAGGCAATGATGGCCGTGACCACCAGGGGAAAGCCCCGGATGGCCAGTACCACAAAGGCCATGATGAAGAGCTGAAGCGCCATAGGCGTGCCGCGTATCACGGTGACATAGACCGCGCAGATGAACTTGGGTATCTTCATCAGTGGGTTTTTCGACTGGGCGATCCCCACCAGCGCAACAATGGTGCCCAGCACCAGCCCCAGCGCCGCCGCTCCCACGGAGATAGCAAGGGTTATTTTCAGGCCCGCCAGCATACTCTCCAGGTATTTTGCATTTGTAAAGATCAGCGTGAATTTTTCAAAAAAGCTCATAAGCTCCACCGGCTTTCCGCTGCAATATCATGGGGCGGAGCGGCGCCCACGGGTACCGCTTCGCCCCAGCTCGTGCTCGTTGTTTACTCCAAACCCATATGCTTCATCACAAGGTCGTTGATGCCGTCCTCGCCCAGCTCGGCCAACACCTCGTTGATAGCGGTGCGCAGCTCGTCCTGGCCCTTAGTGACACAGATGGCGTACTGCTCCTCGGTGGGGTAGGGGGCCTCGCCGTCGCCGCCCGCGTAGTACAGCGCCGCGCACTCGTAGCCGCTGTTCTTTTCCACGATGTAGGAGGCGGGGAGCTGGTCCACCACTACCACGTCTACCTGCCCCGCGCCCACGGCATCCGCCGCCAGCTGAGCGCTGTCATAGCGGACCTCCTCCGCGCCGGAGTTCAAGAGCACGCCGTCCCGGCCCAGGTCGTAGTCGTCGCCGTCAACGGCGTTGATCTCCATATCCACATAGATATCACCGGTGGTGTCGGCCTGTACGCCGATCTTCTTGCCAGCCAGGGAGTCCCATAGGATATAGCTCACTTCGCCGTCCGTGCCGTCGGGAGTCATGGAACCGGCGGGGTAGATGACATACTGCACAGAGGTGAA
>CATJRT010000446.1 GCA_949742895.1 uncultured Eubacteriales bacterium
AAGGGCGGCATGGCCAACTGCCAGAGCGAGATGAAGAAGGCTGTGGCCTGCGGCTACTGGAACCTGTTCCGCTACAATCCCGCCGCCAAGGCCCAGGGCAAGAACCCCTTCACCCTGGACAGCAAAGCCCCCGCAGGCGGCTATCAGGAGTTCCTGCTGAACGAGGCCCGCTACAGCTCCCTGACCCGCTCCTTCCCCGAGCGCGCCGACGAGTTGTTCAAGAAGAATGAGGAGGCTGCCATGGCCCGTTGGGAGCACCTCCAGAAGCTCATCGAGCTGTACGCCTAAATCCCTGTGCGACCGCAGGCCCCCTTGTTTGAGGGGGCCTGCTTTTTGCGCAAATTTTGCACCTTGAAAATGCACTAATTTTGTTATAAAATTAAGTAAATTTGATATGCTTATAAACAAAGCTATAAAGGGGGACTATCAATGGATGACAAGGCCTTTCTCACCATCCGCATGGACCGGAAGCTCCACGACAAATTCCAGTCCATTGCCGCTTATGAGGGACGCTCTATGAGCAGGCAGGTGCTGTATCTGGTCAACCAGTATGTGCAGGGCTTCGAAAAGAAAAACGGCCCGGTTGAATCCATAAACAAAAAGCCATAATGCTTCTCTATCCTCCCCTTCCGAATAGAGGGGGATGTTTTTCAATAAATTTTATCTTCATTCTTTAGACGGAATGAACTAAGAGCTTATTCCTTCGCTATTGTTTAGTTTAAGTAAGGAGGCTGAACCAATGAAGGGCAAAGCATATCTCAGCATCAGAATCGACCCGGCTGTCCATGAAAAATTCCGCTCGATTGCCGCCTACGAAGGCCGTTCCATGAGCGGCCAGTTGGTCTATCTGGTCAATCGGTATATCCGGGAATTCGAGGATAAAAATGGTCCGATCAATCTTCTCGAAGATTGACGCAAAGCCCCTCCAGCGCCTTCTGGACCTCATCTACCCGCCCAAGTGCCCCTTCTGCGGGCGGATGCTGGAGCAGGGCGAGGACGGACTGTGTGCGGAATGCCAGGAGACTCTGCCCTGGACCGGACCGGAGGACGGCAAGGACGTGGAATTCTGCGACCTCTGCCTGTCGCCCCTGTGGTACCAAGGCAATGTACCGGAGGGCGTTCGCCTCTTCAAGTTCTGGGATGGCTCCACCCACGCCCGCCTGTTCGGCGAGCTGATGGCCCAGTGCCTGTCCGACCGGCGGGAGTGTCCGGCAGATCTAATTGTTTGGGTGCCGCTGCACCCCAAGCGCCGCCGGAAACGGGGCTACGACCAGTCAGAGTTGCTGGCCCGCCGGGTGGGAGCGTTGACCGGGCTGCCTGTAGTCCCGGCGCTGAACAAGGTTCTCCACACTGGGGTCCAGTCCCAGCTCAAGGATGCCGCTGCCCGCCGGGCCAACGTCAGCGGGGCCTATGCCCTGGCGGAGGGTCTGGAGCTATCGGGCAAACGAGTGGTTCTGGTGGACGATGTCGCCACCAGCGGAGCCACCCTGTCTGAGTGCGCCTTCCTTCTCCGGCAGGCTGGAGCAGAGTCGGTGACGGGGCTGACACTGGCAAGGGCGAGGTGATTCGGTGTTGTTGCGCTCCGATTGGACTTAGAAGTTGTGCCAATAGTCCCTGCGCAGCGAGGATGATGAAGCTGTTCGTGGGCTGCGCTCAGCACTCCAGCTTTTCCAGGGTGCAGGTCCCGGCAATGGCCTTGCGGATTTCCGCCCGCAGAGGAAGCACCGCGCTGGGCGATACGGACAGCTCATCAATACCGATGGCCAGGAAGGTCTCCAGCAGGGTCAGGTTGGCCCCCAGCTCGCCGCAGATGCCGATCCAGATGCCCGCCCTGTGGGCGGCGTCCGTGGCAATTTTCAGCGCCTGTAGCACAGCTGGAATGAACTCTTTGGCCAGCCCGCTCTCCTGGGCAGCCAGGGCAGTCATCTCTTTATAGTAGCAGGGCACGCCCAGTCTCTCCGCCACCATCTGGCCGATACGCTTGCCTGCCGAGCCGTGTTCTCGTGCAATGGTGACGATAACGCCGGGATTAGAGGGGTGCAGTGCTATCTGCTCCACTGCGGCTACTGCCGTCTTCTGCCTTGAGCTGCCTCCAAAGACGGACCATCACCACGGCGGTAATAGCAATGGCCAGCACATCGGCGATGGGCGCACCCCAGAAAATGCCGGTGACATCAAAGAACATGGGCATCAGAATGGAGAGCACAATGAGCAGCACATCACGAAGGATGGACAGGGGCGCGGCGGCCTTGGCGTGGCCGATGGACTGGAGGAAGATGGCGCACACCTTCTGTACACAGGTGAACAGGATGAGGGACAGGTAGATGCGCAGACAGCCCACCGCAAACTCGGTGTACAGTACCGGGTCCACGCCGTCCGCGCCGAACATCCGAATGAACATCACCGGAAACATCTCAAAGAGCACTGTGCAAATGAGGCAAACGATACACGTCCATTTGACGATAAGACCCAGCAGCTCCCGCACCCGGCTGAACTTCTTCGCGCCATAGTTGTAGCCTACAATGGGCTGGGCCCCGGCGGCAATGCCGATGGCGATATTCAGCACGATCTGGAACAGCTTCATGATGACCACGAAGGCCGCCAGGGGGATGTCCTCACCGTAGGAGGATATAGCGCCGTACTGTACCAGCAGAATGTTGTTCACGATGGTGATGACCACGATGGAAAGCTGGGTAAGGAAGCTGGATGCCCCCAGGGCCATGACCTGCTTGAGCAGAGTGAAATCCGGCCTGAAGCTGGCGGCGGACACCCGGAAGGTCTTGCTCCTGGTGAGATAGGCGGCGCAGATG
>CATJRT010000447.1 GCA_949742895.1 uncultured Eubacteriales bacterium
AGATTCCCGCCGGCAAGGCGACTCCGGCCCCCCCGGTCGGTCCCGCCCTGGGCCAGCACGGCGTAAATATCGCCGCCTTCACCAAGGAGTTCAACGAGCGGACCAAGGCCGACGTGGGCCTGATTATCCCCGTGGGCATTACCGCCTACTCCGACCGCTCCTTCACCTTTATCACCAAAACCCCTCCCGCCGCCGTGCTGATTAAAAAGGCCTGCAATATCGAGTCCGGCTCCGGCGTGCCCAACAAGACCAAGGTGGCCACCATCAGCAAGGAGGACGTCCGCAAAATCGCCGAGACCAAGATGCGCGACCTGAACGCCGCCTCCGTCGAGGCCGCCATGAGCATGATCGCCGGTACTGCCCGCTCCATGGGCGTCGTCGTGGGCGAGTAAGGAGGGTTATAGAAATGTTTAGAGGCAAGAAAT
This sequence comes from uncultured Eubacteriales bacterium, assembly GCA_949742895.1. Next base: position 426 of record CATJRT010000447.1, read on the forward strand.
ATCAGGACAGCGTCAAGAAGATTGACAAAAACAATCTCTACGACACTGCCGAGGCCATGGACCTGGTGGTAAAGACCGCCACCGCCAAATTTGACGAGACCGTGGAGCTGCACGTCAAGCTGGGCGTGGACTCCCGTCACGCCGACCAGCAGGTCCGCGGCGCCATCGTTTTGCCCCACGGCACTGGCAAATCCGTTCGGGTGCTGGTGTTTGCCAAGGGCGATAAGGCCGACGCCGCCCGGGAGGCCGGTGCGGATTACGTAGGCGATATGGACATGGTGGAGAAGATCCAGAAGGAGAACTGGTTCGATTTCGACGTAGTCGTGGCCACCCCCGATATGATGGGCGTGGTGGGTCGTCTGGGTAAACTGTTGGGCCCCAAGGGCCTGATGCCCTCCCCCAAGGCCGGCACCGTCACCCCCAACGTGACCCAGGCCATCAACGAGATCAAAGCCGGTAAGGTGGAGTATCGTCTGGACAAGACCAACATCATCCACTGCCCCATCGGCAAGGTGTCCTTCGGCAGCGAGAAGCTGGCCGACAACCTGAACGCGCTGATGGCCGCCATCGTGAAGGCCAAGCCTGCCGCCGCCAAGGGTCAGTACGTGAAGAGCTGTGTCGCCGCCGCCACCATGGGTCCCGGTGTGAAGCTGAATACCGGTAAGTTCGTGTAAGAAGCGCTCCGATTGCACGTCCAATCGGAGCATACAATGCGTCACGAACAGGTGAGGCGTAAGTGCGGCAACATAAAAAGCGTTCGGCAGAAGGCCCCGCCTGATAAATTATTAGGAAAGCAACCGTATGATGCGAAAGCGTTATGCGGTTGTTTTTTGCGATACAGACTGAGAACCTATATTTTCAACCTCAACACGCCGTCTGACTGGACCTTTTTCCACCATGCTTCGTTCAATAATAAAGCTATCCGTATGCGTCAAATCCGCTGGATTTATCGGGGGCATGGACAACGATTTTTTCACAAACTCACGCAAGAGCTCCGGCGTCAGTTCAACGGGCCATCCCTGACAAACAAGGGATGGCCCGCTTTTTGCATTCCTGACGGAGCTCAGTTTTGGAACCGAATCTGTTCCCCTGTTATCAGAGGATACCGGACCAGCTCCATGCCGTCCAGGTCTGTCCGGTACATATCCACAGCGCTGATCTGATGGTTGTCATAGGAGGTGTAGTAGTAGATTCCCCGATCCGCATTGCAGCAGGAAGTGTAGATGGTGTACTCGTATACGCCGGGTTCCACCTCACAGCAGCCCCGCTGCTGATCTACACTGTTCAGGATATGAAAAAACTGGCTGACGCTCTCATCCTCCGAATCCTTGGAAATGGAATTGAGCCGCACAAATGCCGCACGTACAAACCGGGACTGGGAGGACAGGTCTCCGGGCAGACCCAGCGCCCCCATCCCACGGCTGTACAGGGACAGGTCCAGCCGGCTGGAGAAGCGGTTTTGAGGCTGGCATGGGGACAGGGCCATATAATTGTTCAGGTTGAATAGCTGCTCGTTGAAGGGCGGGTTATTAGCCAACACACCCGCCGGGTTGTCGTACACCTTCAAGCCTTCCTTCACCGACTCCACCACGATAGCTCCGTTTTTGTCCGCGATGATCCAATGGATCTGGGCCGTAGGCAGCGCAGCGCTAAAGGCCCCGTCCGTCAGGTTCAGCCGTTTCAGCCGTACCCAGGCCTCCCCCACTGTGGCGCAGCGGCTGAGTATCCATGGGATAAACTCATAGTTATCCACGTTGTCCCGGTCCGGGTCGGGCTTGTGGTAGACTGCGTTGCCCACGAAATTCAGCCCAGCCATACCCAGTCCCTTTTCATTCACCGCATCGTAGTACAGGGGATAACCGTCCTCCACATGGGCCATGCCGATCATAGCATAGTGCTGCTCCAACATTTCCCCCGCCCGGAACCGAAAGGGATAGCGCCGGGGCGTGATGGTGATTTCCTCGCCGTAGGAATCTTCATAATCCAGTGTCCGGCCGAAGTAAAAATCGTGCGTTTGATAGGTGGCTGCGGTACACATCAAAATTCCTCCATTTCGTGTCATTCATAAGGCTGCTTTTTAGATTATATTCCCCCGCCATTGAACAAACAATACTTATCTGATATAATAACGGAACACCTTTAACATATAAGGAAGGCGGGAAGATTCATGGTACAGGTTACGTTAGGCCGCACCGGCCTTGCAGTTAACAAAAACGGCTTTGGTGCGCTGCCCATACAGCGTACTTCACGTAATGAGGCAGCTTATCTGCTTCAAAAGGCACTGGATGGGGGCATGACTTTTTCGACACAGCCCGTGTCTATACGGACAGCGAGGAAAAAATCGGCTATG
>CATJRT010000448.1 GCA_949742895.1 uncultured Eubacteriales bacterium
ATCTGCCGGACAATGGGGTGGTTGCAGTTCATGGTGTTGCCGCAGCCGGAAAAGTTATAGTACTGGCCGTCGGGGGTGAGGAGGTAATAGATGTTGTTGTCAAAGCCCTTGAAGGAGAAAAAGGGACCCATTTCGTTGCCCTCGGCGGTGTGGTTGAATACCACGTCCAGATAGACCTCGATGCCCCGCTGCTTGCAGGCCTGGATGAATCGCTTCAGCTCGCTCCCCTCTCGGTTGAATTCCGTGGAGGCGGTATAGCTGGTGTTGGGCGCAAAGAAGCTCACCGTGCTGTAGCCCCAGTAGTTGTAGAGCTTCTTACCATCCACCTCCCGATAGTCCTGCATCTCGTCGAACTCGAAAATGGGCATCAGCTCAATGGCGTTCACACCCAAAGACTCCAAGTAGGGCAGTTTTCCCATCAGTCCGGCAAAGGTGCCGGGATGTTGGACCCCGGAGGACGGGTCCATGGTGAAGCCGCGCACATGCAGCTCATAAATAATCAGATCCTCCATGGGGATCAGGGGCTGGCGGGTGCTGCCCCAGTCGAAGCTGTCCTTCACCACCCTGGCCCGGTAATGCTGGCCATGGGGCGGGGTCTCTCCCCAGCGGCTCTGGCCCACCACCGCCTTGGCATAGGGGTCAAGCAGATACTTGGTTTTGTCAAAGATGAGGCCCTTTTTCGGATCATAGGGGCCGTCCACCCGGTAGGCGTACTCGAACTCCTCAATGTTCAGCTTAAACACGATCATGGAGTACACGTTGCCGATCCGGTAGTGCTCCGGGAAGGGGAGCACCGCGAAGGGCTCCGGCTCCCCCCGCTGGAACAGCAACAGCTCGATCCCAGTGGCCCCGTGGGAGTAGACAGTAAAATTGACGCCGCCGGGGATGGCGGTGGCACCATTGATCTCATAAAAGCCTGGGCGGACGGCATAACCGTCAATGTAGTCCAACGGAACCAGGTGGATCCTGCGGGGGAGAACTACCCCGGCATTAACCTCTTCCGCCTGCTGCCTGGGCGCTTGATGTTCCTGCTTGTTCATCATATTCCTCCTTATCGTCCGCGTCCGGATGCGAAAACGCAGCGGGACGCCGCTTGACATGAGCCTGTTTCTGAATATTTTATGTTTTATTGATAGTATAGAGTTTTTTACAGGATTCGTCAAGGCGAAGCTGAGCGTCCGGCAGAGCAGAACCACCGCCGCACTTGTTTCATCCTCCTACAGAAAATCTTCAAAATTTTCTAAGGAAAACTTTGTTGCGCTTTTCACTCTGCCTGATATAATCAATTCAATCTCAGAACTGAAAGAACGGAGTGAGCGGCATGAACGAAAAAAAGGGAAGGCTCCTGCTGTGGACCGCCACTATACTAATTTTAGGCTGCTGCGGGGCTGCTTTATACTTCACCGGCTTTTTCGAGGCGGCGCGTACCTCTCAAGGGATGCAGGATTACATCGCCCGCTGTACCCCCTGGTCCCATCTGGCCTTTTTCGGCATCCAGCTCGCCTCCGTTATCATCGCTCCCATTCCCAGCAACATCACTGCGGCGGCGGGAGCATATCTGTTGGGGATGTGGCCCGCCTTTCTGCTCACCTGGGCTGCGGTGACGCTGGGGTCGGCGGCGTTGTTCGGCCTGGCCCGGGGGCTGGGGCAGGATTTCGCCTCCCGTTTCGTCAGCGAAAAGCTGTCCGACCGGTATCTGGACGTCATCCGCCGCAAGCGGGATCCCTTCCTGGCCATGGCCTTCCTGTTCCCCTTTTTCCCTGACGACCTGCTGTGCATACTGGCGGGGTTGACGGATATAAGCTGGAAACGCTTCCTGGTGCTGGTGGTCCTCACCCGGCCCTGGGGGCTGCTGGCGGCCTGCGGTGTGGGCAGCTCCACCCTGTCCATCCCCCCCTGGGGGATGGCCCTGCTGGGTCTGGGCGGGCTGGCGGTGTTCCTGCTGGCCATGAAGTACGGCGACCAGATCGAGGATGCGCTGTTAACACGGTGGAAAAAATAAAAGGAAGGACTGATTAAATCAGCAAGAGCGGTTTGCAAAAGATTTTCCGCTGCAACGCAGCGAAATTTCGCAGGAATAGTTGTGTTTATTTCAAGAAATCGCAACGAAGTTGTGGCGGAAAATATCTGCAAAGCGCCGCAGGCGCATTTAATCAGTGCTTCCAAAAAGAACCGGGGCGTCTGTCCATGCTTGACAGACGCCCCGGTTTTGGTATACCATAAGTCGAGTCCCACAGAGAGGGGAGAACGATATGATTGAATTAAAACACGTTTCCAAGGTGTTCCCCACCACCGGAGGCGAGCTGCACGCCCTCACCGATGTGAACCTCACCATCCATGACGGCGAGGTCTACGGTATCGTAGGCATGAGCGGCGCGGGCAAGTCCACCCTGGTACGCTGCATCAACCTGCTGGAGCGGCCCACCTCTGGACAGGTGGTCATCGACGGCGCGGACCTGTGCGCCATGAACCAAAGAGAGCTGATCGCCCAGCGGCGGTCCATCAGCATGATCTTCCAGCAGTTCAACCTGCTCATGCAGCGCACCTGCCTGAAAAACATCTGCTTCCCCATGGAGATTGCCGGGATGAAGAACGCAGACACGGAAAAACGGGCGCGGGAGCTGCTGGAGGTGGTGGGCCTGCCCGACAAGGCGGACGCTTACCCCGCCCAGCTCTCCGGCGGGCAGAAACAGCGTATCGCTATCGCACGAGCGCTG
>CATJRT010000449.1 GCA_949742895.1 uncultured Eubacteriales bacterium
GGGGATGGAGCTGAAGGGGACTGTCCGCAACGTCATCGACTTCGGGGCCTTTGTGGACATCGGCGTCCACCAGGACGGGCTGGTGCATATCAGCCAGATCTGCGATAAGTTCATCAAACATCCCTCTGAGGTGCTCAGTGTGGGGGACGTGGTGACGGTGTGGGTCAAAGAGGTGGACGAGAAAAAGAAGCGCATCTCGCTGACCATGCGGAAGGACAAGCTATAACCGAATTGAAGTTGAATTGTAACTGTTGGGTAACGACTTTGTCCCGATGCAGGGTGTAGAATGAGGCAAAGGAGTGATACGCCATGAGAAAAAGAGCTTTATACCCACATTGCTGGCGGGCTTGCTGGCCCTGGGCCTGACCGCCTGCGGTCCAGTCTTGGAAATGCCCAGCCCGTATCCCACCGTTCCGCCGGAGGCATCGACCCCGGTTTCGAAGGAGCCGAGCCCGCTGTTGGACACCCCAGAGCCGGTTTTGGAGGATTCTCTGCCTGACCGGGAGTATGGGCCGTTGCAGAGGGCGTATATATAATTTCTTATTCAGTTCCGGGCCGAGGAGTGACCTGATGAGTCGCGCTATGCGGCCATGAGCCTGGAGGAGCACAGGACAGAGGAGGGTAGGGCGCTGTACGAGACTGTAGCGGACAACAGCGATTCATACTCCCTCTATGACGTGGACAAGGAGGCATACCCGAGCTGTTCGTGCTGTTCGGGAACTGCGAGGTGGCGTATGTTGTGCGCTGCTGCGGCGTCCGGAAGGGAGCGGTTGCGCTGGCCGGGGAGTTCGGCTTCTGTCGCAGCACGCTGTATACTTGTCCAGGCAGGAACGCTGTCCTGCAGTGGCAGGGACACTGGGACCCTGTGGAATACAACCTGGAGGACGGCAGGCTGAAAAGGGTGGGAAGCATTCATCTGGAGGCGGATGATATGTGGGAGCGGGAAGGGAGCGACCTGGGTGAGGTCCTCCCCGGCGCGGCGACGGGATGACCGGTCTGTCAAGTGGCTGGACGGTTCCCCGGTGGGCTAAAATTTCAGGAAATCTGTAAAAACCCCTTGACTATCCATCTACTTGACAGCTTAGGATGGCTCTGGGAGGTGGTCTTATGACCATTAAGGAACTGGAAAATAGAACAGGGATGACAAGGGCGAATATCCGGTTTTATGAGGGAGAGGGTCTGCTCAGCCCCAAACGGCTGGAAAATGGCTACCGGGATTACTCCAAGGAGGACGTGCGGACGCTGGAAAAGATCAAGCTGCTGCGGCAGCTCCAGATGGACTTGGACACTATCCGGCTGGTGCAGAAGGGTGTGCTGACGCTGGAGCAGGCTCTGTTCTCCCAGCTCACCAGGCTGGAGGGGGACAAGACGGTGATCGAGCGTGCGGCCCAGGTGTGCCGGGAACTGGAGCAGTCCGGTGTGGAGTACGGCGCGCTGGAGCCGGAGCCGTGGCTGGATCAGCTCAAGCTTCCCCCGCAGCCCGCGTTCCAGCCGCCCCCGCAGCCCAGTCCCCCGCTTCGGCAGGAGCCCCACTACGATGTGCCCCGGGCCTGCTACTATCCCTGGCGGAGGCTGTTTGCACGGGGACTGGATGTGATGCTCTACAGCACCGCGTTTGAGCTGGCTTGGCTGCTGATTTCCTGGGACCAGAGCATCCTGAACGCACCTATTTTTGTGAATTGGGTGCTGACTACGCTGGCGCTGGTGTTCGCCCTGGCGGTGGAGCCGCTGTGGATACATTTTTTGGGCTGGACACCGGGGAAATGGGTGTTCGGTCTGAAGCTCCGGGACAGGGACGGGAACAGGCTGACCCTGGCCCAGGGCTGGCGGCGCAGCAAGGGCGTGGGCTGGGAGGGGTATGCCTGGAATATCCCCATCGCAGGCCTCGTCATCATGTGGAAGTGCCGCAAACGGGGTCTGGACGGCATGGACTGCGCTTGGGACGCGGACGAGGGTTACCGCTATACCCGTGAGGAGCGCCGGGTGAACCCAATGGTTGTCTATCTGGTGGCTGCGGGTATGTGTACTGGGCTGACGGTGCTGGCCACGCTGCAAACCAATATGCCTGTGAACCGGGGGGATCTGACAGTGGCGGAATTTTCGGAGAACTATGACCAGTATCACCGCAGGCTAATGGAGCCAGTTTATGAGGATTATGTTCCCAGGGTGGACCGGGAAGGACGGTGGGAGCGGTCCGAACATTCCGGTACACAGATCGGTTATACCACCACGGACACGACGCTGAATGTGGATAGTGGAAAGGCATACCAGTTTGAGCGTATGGTGACGGACACCGAAGCGTGGGACCAGATGGTGTTCACGGTGGAGGAGGGGCGGGTGACGGCGGTGACGCTACGTATGACGGTCCAGGACAGTGTGGTTTGGCCTGGAGGGATCAGCCAGTACCGGGAGACGCTGGCGCTGCTGGCCATATCTGGAGCGGTGGACGGGCTGAATCCGTTCAACTACAATGTGGCGCTCTGGGCGGCGGGGCCAGGTGGAGACCGTCCCGCTTGGGAGGACTGGGAGGCAGACTTCCGGGGACTGCACATCTGCCAGCGGGTGGTATACAGCGGCTATGTGCGGGAGGACTTTTGCGGGATACAGCTCCTGGTTTGTCCCGATGAGGACACGCCCTGCCGGTGCGAAAATACAGTGACCATCTCCCTGATCGAATAAAATGACAATGCCATCCCCGCCTTCGGGCGGGGATGGCTCTGATAAGGAGTGTTGCAACATGGCTGGAAAGCTCCATTTGGTGCCCACACCTATCGGGAACCTGGGCGACATCAGCCGCCGCGCGGCGGAGACGCTGGCGGGCGTGGACTTTATCGTTGCCGAGGACACCCGGGTGACGGTGAAGTTGCTCAATCACCTGGAGCTGAAAAAGCCCATGGTGGCCTACCACCGCCACAACTGTGATACGGCGGGGCCTGCCATCCTGCGGCGGCTGGAGGAGGGAGAGCGCTGCGCCTTGGTCACCGATGCGGGCACTCCCGCCATTTCTGACCCCGGTGAGGATCTGGTGGCCCTGTGCGCTGCCAGCGGAGTGGAGGTGGAGGCCCTGCCCGGTCCCTGTGCCCTGACAGTGGCCCTGTCGGTGTCCGGCCTGCCCACCGGGCGGTTCACCTTTGAGGGCTTTCTGCCGCTGAACAAAAAGAACCGCCGTGCCCGGCTGGACGCGCTGCGGACCGAGGAGCGCACCATAATTTTTTACGAAGCGCCCCACAAGCTGGCTGCCACGCTGGCCGACCTGGCAGAGGCCCTGGGTCCGGAACGGCCTATGGCAGTGTGCCGGGAGCTGACCAAGCTCCACGAGGAGGTGCTTCGGCTCACCGTGGGTCAGGCGTTGGAGCGGTATTCTGTCCAGGAGCCGAGGGGAGAGTATGTACTGGTGGTGGCGGGATGTCCGCCACAGGAGGAGGAACCGGATCAGAATGCGGCGCTGGCTCGGGTGAAGCAGCTCCGGGAGGAGGGGCTGTCCCTCAAGGCTGCTGCTGCGCAGGCGGCGGAAGAATTTGGGTTAAAAAAACGTGCGTTATACGATTTTACATTAGGTAAACGAAATCACGAAAAATGATAACGAATAGTATTATTTTAGTGGAAAATTATGGAGTGGATTTGGGAAAAAATTACTGGGTTATAAAGGAAGCAAAGGGATTTTCAAGAAAATATACCAAGAGGGCTACCGGAGGCTGTCCGGTGGCCCTCTTTTATGCACTCATGTGACAAGATGTGAAAAACAATTTCAGATGATGGAAAAATTGCTATCTGCTGTTCAGCTCCTTCAAACAACCAGCGCAAACATTTTTTCCCTTATAAGCGCTGATATCGGTGGAATCGCCGCAGAAAACGCAGGCAGGCTGATATTTCGCGAGGATGATCGAGGAGCCGTCTACATAGATTTCCAAAGGATCACGTTCGGCGATATCCAGTGTGCGGCGCAACTCGATGGGCAGGACGATGCGGCCCAGCTCATCCACTTTACGAACAATACCAGTAGCTTTCATGTTTCATGTCCTCCTTGAATGATGCATGATAGTAAAGGGAATCACTGCTCTTATTATAACATAATGTATAATAATGTCAATCAAAAAATTGGAGGAAAAAGTACATTTTTTGGGAAGGTGGTCGAAATTCCTGAAACGGGTGAACAGGCAGTATGTTGCAGGGGTCAGACTCATATAGTGGGAGGAGGAAAGAACTGTCCATCATCTGTGGACAGAGAGGAGTGGGGGTTATGGAATGGCAATGTCAGTAATCTGGACGGTGATGGTAGGGGCGGCGATCCTGTGTGGTTTAGCCACAGGAAACAGCGGGGCAGTGGCCAGGGGTGCGCTGGATGGCGCTGCTGCCGGGGTGGAGCTGTGCCTGTCCATGATGGGGGTGCTGTGCCTGTGGATGGGTGTGATGGAGGTGATGGAGCGCTCCGGGCTGGCAGGAGGGCTGTCCCGGCTGCTACGGCCCATTCTGCGGAAGCTGTATCCGGATTTCGCTGGCGACCGTCCGGTGATGGATGCAGTGAGCGCCAATCTGTCCGCCAATCTGCTGGGTTTGGGCAACGCCGCCACCCCGCTGGGGTTGGAAGCGTCCCGGCTCATGGCGGAGCGTACTCCCGGTGTGGCGTCGGACGGGTTGTGTATGCTGGTGGTGTGCAATACTGCATCCCTCCAGCTTATCCCTACCACGGTAGCCAGCCTGCGGGCGGCGGCGGGGAGCGCGGACCCCTTTGACATCCTTCCGGCGGTGTGGCTGGCGTCTATTGTGTCGGTGACGGTGGGCGTAACGGCGGCGAAGCTGTTTGCCCGCATTTGGAGGTAGGCCATGGACCTTTTTTTTACCATGCTGGTGCCATTTTTGATGCTGGGGGTAGCACTGTGGGGGCTGGTCCACCGGGTGGACCTGTGGGGTGCCCTCACTGCCGGAGCAGAGGAAGGTTTGAGGGTTTCCCTGCGCATTATGCCGCCTTTGATTGCCCTTCTGACGGCGGTATATATGCTCCGCGCATCCGGGGCTTTGGAGCTGCTGGGGGAGGCGGTGGGGCCTGCGCTGGCGGCGCTGGGTATTCCGCCGGAGACCATCGGACTATTGTTGGTGAGGCCAGTGAGCGGATCTGCTGCGTTGGGCGTGGGGGCGGAGTTGATCGAGACCTATGGACCGGATTCCCTGGTGGGCCGGACGGCAGCGGTGATGTTGGGTTCCACTGAGACCACCTTTTACACCATTGTGGTGTATTTTGGCGCGGCCAAGGTGGTCAGGACCCGGTACGCAGTGCCCGCAGCCCTATGCGCCGATGCGGCGGGGGTTTTGGCCGCGTCCTGGGCGGTACGGCTGCTGTTTGTGAAAGGATGAGATGTGTTTGTCCGGTAGCGTGTAGGCAGGGCGAAGTGCTGCTGTATAGGTCAAGGGATAGGAGGCAAATACAGCTTGTTGTGAATCCACTTTGGCGTAAAATCACCCCGCTTGTTAAATAGTATCGTACTATCTAACAAGCGGGGTGTAATTCATTTCTGTAGGTCAGGGGGACTCACGCAGAGCTCAAAGTGTGTTCAGAAAGCGCAGGAACGCCGACTTGCCCTCGCCGGTCCGGGCGTAGACTCCGGCGTGCTCCAGCACCTTGGCGAATACCAGTCCCGTTTCCTTGCGGACGATTTCCAGGGCGTTTTCTTGGGTAATGGTATAGTTTTTGGCAAATTCCTCAGCCCAGCCGGAGTGTTTAGCAGTCAGCTCGCTGGAACGCAGGTCCTTGCCGTTGGCCAGACAGTTTGCCACCGCTGCCAGCTCTTCCTTAAGACGGGAAGGGAGAACAGCCAAGCCCATCACCTCAATCAGGCCGATGTTCTCCTTTTTGATGTGGTGCAGCTCGGCGTGGGGGTGGTAGACCCCCAGGGGATGTTCCTCGGTCGTGATGTTGTTGCGCAGCACCAGGTCAAGTTCGTATTTCCCGTCCCGCATCCGCGCGATGGGAGTGATGGTGTTATGGGGCTCGCCGTCAGTTTCGGCGAAAATGAAAGCCGCCTCGTCGGTGTAGCCCCGCCACGCGGTCAATATTTTGTCTGCCAGCTCCACCAGCCGGTCTGGGTTTTCACAGGTA
>CATJRT010000450.1 GCA_949742895.1 uncultured Eubacteriales bacterium
CGGTGACCTGGAGCCCAGCACATCGGCCCCGGCAGCGAGCGCCGGGCCGCAGATCAGCGACACCACCAAGCCGGAGCTACCCGTGGACGCCACCCCGGACACCTTCTCCCCCGACGACATGGAGGCTGTCATGCTGGCGAAGACCATGTATGCGGAGGCCAACGTCCTGCGCTGGTATGGGGACCAATTCGGCATGAGCTACAAGGCCCGGCAGGCCGCCGTCGCCTGGGTAGCCCTCAACCGGGTGGACGCCGGTGGCTTTGGTGAAGACCTGTATGATGTCCTGACCCGGCCCAACCAATTCGCGTATGACCCGGACGCCCCTGTCACCGATGAGCTGCTGGAGCTGGCCTGGGATGTCCTGCATCGCTGGTGGGCTGAGAAGGACGGGGAGACGGACGTGGGCCGCACCATCCCAGCCGATTACCTGTACTTCGAGGGAGACGGCAAAGAAAACTACTTCCGCAAGGAATACCAAGGAGATGGGGCCATGTGGGACTGGAGCCTACCAGACCCCTACAAGGAGGGCCAATGAAAAAAGGCGGAGAAATCAAAATCAACCTGGATTTTATACCCGAGACAATCCAGGCAGAGATCAAAGAAAGGATTCTTTCCGGTGTTTGCCCGTATTGCTTCGGGAGCGGCAGAGTAAAGGTCATGCAGAATTACATGACCTATGATGCCGGGACTATCCGTGGTCCAGACACCTACATTAGTTGCCCATTTTGCAACGGAACAGGAAGGAGGAAATAAGTATGGAATTTTGCAGAAAGCATGATTGTCCGATTACAGACTGCAAGTACCACCAGAAGCGAGCTCCGTTTGGAATCGCCTATACTGCGCGGGATATGGACACGGGCTGCAAGCGCCTGGCCGATCACCTGGCCGAGGAGGCCGCCAAGGAGGAGCGCATACAGAAGATGGACATGGGAACGGCCTATGTCATCTTCCAGAACATCGACGCCCCGGACATCTCCGATGAGGAGAAAGCGGCGGCCATTTTCAAGGTCGTCAATATGGAGACGCACAACAGCGTCACGAAGGCTTCGATGCTCAAGGTGCTGCGGTGGCTGCTGGAGTTTTCCTTCGAGATAAAGGAGGGATGACCGGTGGAAAAAGGCCGTATGCGCCGGTGCAAAAATTTCAACTGCGACCACCTCCATGGTCATTACTGCTGCACCGACTGCGAACAGCGGGCCACCTGTAAGAATCCCTGCCTGAACGACCCGAGCCGGTGCGGTCTGGAGGACACAGAGCCGGTGAAGCCGAGCCGGTGGAATAGGAGGCGGTCCCCATGAGTGACAGCGACATCTTCACCATCCCGGCCCGGCGGTGTAAGCGCTGCGGCGGCCTCCTTACCAGCAATCAGGCGTTGCGGGACGGCTATGGCCCCTGCTGCCTGCGGAAGATCAGGCAGGAAGCGAGGGCTAAGGAGGAGGCCAAGAATCAGTACAGTTTGTTCCCTCCAGAGCCGGAGGGGGCAGAGAGGAGCGACTAACCCATGAACCTACACAAAACCAAGATTGACTGGTGCTCCCACACCTGGAATCCAGTCACGGGCTGTCTTCACGGCTGCGAATATTGCTACGCCCGGCGGACCACCCAGCGCTTTGCCCCGCATCCCTGCGAGCGGCCCGGCGTGGCGCCGCTGGAGATACTGCCCAAGGGGTCCGGCTGCTTCTACGATGAGGAGCCGACCAAGCTCTACGATGAGACGGGGAAGTATGTCAGGACCACCCCCTATCCGGCGGGCTTCGCGCCCACCTTCCACCCCTACACTCTGGACTACCCGGCCAAGCGGGAAATCCCGTCTACGGTCTTTGTCTCCAGCATGGGGGACCTGTTCGGGGAATGGGTCCCGGACATCTGGATAGAGGACGTCTTTGCTGCCTGCAAGCGGGCCCCTCAGCATACCTACCTGTTCCTCACCAAGAATCCCAAGCGGTACATAGAGCTGGCCCGGTATGGGAAGCTCCCGGAAGTGCCGCAGTACAAGAACTTCTGGTACGGGACCACGATCACCACCCCGGATATGCCCTTCTTTTTCTGCGAGGAGGCGAACATATTCCTGAGCATCGAGCCCCTACTCGCCCCATTCCGCAAGGAGGACTACATCGACACGCTGGATGATGTGGGCTGGATAATCATAGGGGCCATGACCGGGCCCGGCAGCAGGGACCATCAGCCGAAGCGGGAATGGGTGGAGGACATCGTGAAGACCGCCCGGGAGGCGGGCGTCCCCATCTTCATGAAGAAGAACCTGGCCCCGGTGTGGGGCGATGATCTCATCCAGGAGTTTCCGGCCAGTATGCCCAAGCCGCAAGAGGGTCGGAACCAGCTCCCCCGATGCCGGGAGTGCGAATACGCTACTGCCAAGCTCCAGGGGAAGCGCGGGACTGGATACGACTGCGAAATCGGCTGGGAGGCCGCAGGATATGACGACCGAGGGGCGCGACACGTCCCCGCACACCAGGCGAGGACATCCCCGCCCTGGTGTCCAAAGAGAAAGGAAACGTAGTTTGTGGACTACATTCTGAGCCTGTCATATGGGAAGGACAGTTTAGCTTGCTTGAGGGCTATTGAATTGCTGAAATGGCCGCTCACTAGGATTGTCACATCGGATGTATGGGCAACAGAAACTATTCCGGCAGATTTGCCGCCAATGGTAGAGTTTAAGGCCAAAGCGGACGTCATCATTAAAGAGCGCTGGGGCATTGAGGTTGAACACAGTCGAGGACGTCTTACTTATGAACAGGCGTTTTACAGGGTCAAGAAGAAAACTGCAAAGCATAGGGCTGGGATGTATTATGGATGGCCGTTTTCTGTAAAGGGAGCATGGTGTAACAGTGATGTGAAGATGCCGCCCCTTGACAAGATTGAACGTGGAAACATTGTCTATGTTGGTATTGCTGTTGATGAACCAGACCGTTTTCACACCTTGACAGAAACAAAACTTAGCCCGTTAAAAGAGGCTGAATGGACAGAAGACGATTGCTGCCGCTGGTGCGAAGAAAACGACTTGCTATCCCCGATTTACACCACGGCCACGCGAGGCGGGTGCTGGTTTTGCCATAACCAGAGTGTCCAGCAGCTCCGCCTTTTGCGTATGAATTACCCGGAATATTGGGCCTTGATGCTCAAATGGGACAGCGACAGCCCCGTAACATTTCACGCAGATGGACACACGGTCCACGATTTTGAGCTGCGTTTTCGGTTGGAGGATGAAGGGTTTTTGTTCCCGGAAGATCGAAATTTCCGCTGGGATATGCTGGATCGAGAACTTAATCTCAGGCTTTTTTAGGTGAAAGGAGTGAACAGTGAAAAAACGCAACTGTCGGAAAACCAACATTGAGCGCGAACAGCACGACCGGGCAACTCGCATCCGCAGGATGACGGATGCCCAGCTCTGTCAGTTCATAGACGACCTGGAGGCCGGGAACCGCCCGGCAGCCCCCAACAAGACCGAGATCATCGAGCAATTCCTTGACGACCTGGCTATCCGGTCCGATACCGGGCTGCGGGTGAGCGACGCCACCATCCGCAAGATCAGGCAGATCGCCAACGACCGGGGGTATATTCAGTGACCGAGCTGGAGCAATACCGGGCGGATGAGGCGGCGGGACTGCTGCTTCGCCTCCCGGTCCCCCTGGGGGAAACCGTGTGGCGGGTCCGGGCAAATCCGGCCTGCCACTACGGCGTGAGGCAAGCAGAAATCTTCCTGTTTGGGAAGGTAGTGACACCGCGCCAGATCGTGGAGCCGGTCCCCTTCGCCCTGTCCATGCTGGACGCCTGGGGGAAGACCGTCTTCCAGACTGAGCAAGAAGGGAGGAACAAGATCAACCGTGACACCGCAAGAGCGGGCCAAGCTGGCCCGAAAGTATCAGGGGAAGGTCAACCGGGCCCAGGGGGCCTTCTTTGAACGCATGATCGAGCAAGCCTGCGATTACTACCGGTCCCGGGGCATCGCGGACATCGAGAAGACCCCGGAACCCATGCAACCCACTAGGGACCTAGGCGGCGGGAAGTTTATCGCCCACTACACTGGAATGGCCCAGGCGGACTACAAAGGCTTCCTGATGGGAGGCCGCGCCGTCAACTTCGAGGCCAAGTATACCGACACCGGGCGCATGGCCCAGGACCGGGTAATGCCTCAGCAGGTGGAGCGCCTGGAGAGGGCCCACCGGTACGGCGCCCTAGCCTTTGTCCTGTGTTCCTTTGGATCTGTGGCCTTCTACCGCATCCCCTGGGAGGTATGGCGGAACATGAAGGCCCACTTCGGCCATAAGTACATAACGCCCCAGGAGGCCACCCCCTTTGAGGTCCGCATCGGCGGGCCGGGGGTGCCGATGTTCCTGGAGAAACTGGAAGAACCGGAAAAAGTGACGTTTTACCTCACAAAAGAGGAGAAATCGGAGGAAGGAGTATGAAAGCTATCACCATCTGGCAACCATGGGCCTCGCTGCTGGCCTGCGGCGGGAAGCGGTTTGAAACCCGGTCGTGGGCGACGGCCTATCGCGGGCCTATCGCAATCCACGCCGCCAAAAAGGACGTGATCGACGCCCTGCGTATGCTCCCCGTCCCCCTTGCCCTCAAGATGAAGGAGGTCATCGGGGCCGAGTGGAAGGACCTGCCCACCGGCGCGGTCATCGCCACCGCCACCCTGATCGGCTGCCATGAGATCGACCGCATCCAGGAAATGCGCTGCGCCCCGCAGGAAACGGGCTGCTGGGACTGCAACCGGCGCGGAACCTGGATTGACGCCTCCGACCAGGAGGTATCCTTTGGAGACTGGACCCCTGGCCGCTTCGCATGGGAGTTTGCCGATGTCAAGGCCATTACCCCGGTCCGGGTAGGTGGGCGGCAAGGCTTGTGGGACTGGAGGCGTACATGAGCACCAGAAGAAGGCTGACCAAGGAGGAGCGCCGGGCCGTCTATGAGAAGATGGGCGGCCATTGTGCCTACTGCGGTTGCAAGCTGCGGTACTCCGATATGCAGGTGGACCATGTGGTCCCCCTGAACGGCTATTCTGTCCAAGGCCCGGATGAGCTGGACAATATGCTGCCCGCCTGCCGGAGCTGCAACCACTACAAGGCCAGCGCGTCGCTGGAGGGCTTCCGCAAGCTGGTGGAGAATATGCCCTATGCCCTGGCCCGGGACAGCGTGACTTATCGGAACGCCGTCCGCTTCGGCCTGGTGGAGCCGAAACCGCATCATGTGGTATTTTACTTTGAGCTGATGGAAGGAGGGGACAGAGCGTGAACGAAAGAACCGATATTCGCCCCAACGATACGGTGTTGCATAAGCCCACCGGGGAGAGATGGGTGGTCTGCGGCGTCAACCGCGATCTCAAGACCCTTATTCCCTGTGGATACCCGTTTCCTTCCATGGCCCGCATGGAGGACTGCGAGCTGGTCGAAAGGGCCTATGAGAAGGAGCCGCAGAGTATTGAGCAGATCGAGGCGTTGAAAAAGCACCACATGGAGAGCTACATCGACGTGAGGAGCGCCATGTTTCACGGAATCATTTAGGAGGAAATGCTATGCTGATTATGACACAATCCAAGACCGGGTTGGTCAACACAAACCAAGTCATCCGCGTCTTTGCTGCTGGCGGCGACGTGATGGCTGAGGACCGGAACGGCGCTATGACCCTGCTGGGGTCCTATGCGAAAGCCGAGCGCTGCGTGGAGATCGTGGCGGAAATTGCCGCGAAGTATGCGAGCTACATCAGGGTCGCGGGTGGCCCGTCTCTCACGGTCAACGCCTACGTCCAACCCCTCATGTTCGAGCCCCCGAAGCTCTACCAGATGCCGGAGGAGGTAGCGCAGGATGAGTAAATTCGCCGATGATGTTAAGCTGCTGGGCGATCTCCAGTCCCTCATCGAGGAACAGAAGAAGACGGCTCAGATGAGCCCGTCCGCTCAGATGATCGTCAAGAAGGTCCTGCCCGGAGCCGGGCAGCTCCTCCCGGAGGCCCGGGAGAGAGCGGAACGCACCATCACCGTCCTGACCGCTGCCAAGGAGCGGCTGGCCGAGCTGATGGAGGAGGCCCACAAATGAGCGCCCGGCGGGAGAAGCGTCTCCGTAAGCTGGAGGAAAAGCTCGAATACATGAACGGGCGGGTACACGCCCTGGAATTTAGAGTTCTTTCCATGGAGGAGAAGGCGGACGCCCTGGAGGTCAAGGACGCCGACTGGGCCCCGGCCCCTCC
>CATJRT010000451.1 GCA_949742895.1 uncultured Eubacteriales bacterium
CGCCGCCAGCAGGGCCACGTCCTGCCGGGGGTTGTCCAGCACCTGGAGCAGCGCTACCGCCACAGAGATCTCTGTCGTCCCGAAAAACTCCTGGCCACCCCCGGCGGACCAAGGGACGGCCATCTCGTCCAGGGCGGCGGCGTAATGCCGCAGCACCGGCCCCGGCGAGCGCAACAGGATGACGATATCCTCCGGACGGACGGGGCGGTCCCCGACGGGCAGACGGCTGTCCAGCAGCTCCCGGATGCGGCGGGCGGCAGCACGGGCCACCACCAGGTCCTTGGCGGTCTTTGCCCCCTCCTCCGGCTGGATGATGGCGGACAGGTCCACGCAGTCCAGCTCCACACAGTACCGCCCGTCCGGGGGCAGGTCGGTCCGGCCAGGGCGCAGGGCCTCCGCGTCCGTATAGTCCAGCTCCCCCACCGTCCGGGTCATCACGTTGCGGAAGATGAAGTTGGCCCCATCCAACACCTCGGGCCGGGATCGGAAATTGTCCGACAGCAGAATCTTCCGCCCCTGGCCCGGTCCGGCCTCCTCCCCCATGGGGGACTCCCCGTATTTTTTCAGGAAGATGGCCGGCTCCGCCAGCCGGAAGCGGTAAATGGACTGCTTCACGTCCCCTACCATGAACAGGTTGTCCCCGGCGGACAGCGCCCCGAAGATGGCGTTCTGCACGGCGTTAGTGTCCTGGTACTCATCCACCATGATCTCCTTGTACTGCCGCCCCACGTCCCGTGCCAAATCCGTGGGCGCCCCGTCCGCCCCGATGAGCAGCTGCACCGTCAGGTGCTCCCCATCAGAGAAGTCGATGAGATGGCGGCGCTTCTTCAGCCGGGTGAAGGCTTCGTCAAACTGGGCCGTCACCTCCAGCAAAGCGGACATGGCGGGACCTACCGCCCGCAGATCGTCCATCGCCTGCGCCCCGGTGACGTTGAACCGCTCCCCCAGCTTTTTGATCTGGGCCTTGCACAGGTCCCGTGCGGCGGTGAGCCGCTTTTTCAGTCCCAAATCGCACTCGCCCTTTTTCGACCCAGCCCTGGGGAAAGGCATGGGAAAACAGTCCGCCGCCGCGTCCCAGCCCCGCTCCAGCGCAGCCGACAGCGCTTCTAGCCCCTCCAGCGTGCCGTCCAGGGAGGAACCGTAGTTCTTTTCCAGCACCTCGTCAAAGGATATCTCATCCCGCAGAGCAGAGAGGGCGTCCAGCCAATAGTCCGCCAACTCCTTTCCGTCTGCCAACAGCAGACGGCCCCAGGGTGTATTCTCCGGCCCCGCATCTTGGGGGAAATCGAAATCTCCCCGCCGGCTGAGCAGCCATTGGACGGGGTCGGGCTGGGCCTGCACCCGGCGGTGCATATCCAGCACCACCTCCTCCAGTGTCTGGTCATCCCGCTCCCCCGCCAGAGCGTCCGCCAGAGCGGCGAAGGCCGGGTCGGTCTCAATGTGTGCGTACCGCTCCTCCAGCACCTCCTCCAGGGCGCGGCAGCGCAGCTCCTCCCCCTCCGACTCGTCACACAGCCGGAAATCCGGGTCCAAGTCCGCCAAATGCCCCCACTGCCGGAGGAAGTCCAAACAGAACGCGTCGATGGTGCTGATGGGGGCCTTATATACCAAGGTGGCATTGCGCCGCAGGTGCCGGTCCCCCGGCTTCTGAGCCAGCCGGGCGTGGATGGCAGCAGCAATGCGGTCCCGCAGCTCGGCGGCGGCGGCGTTGGTAAAGGTGATGACCAGGAAACGGTCGATGTCCTCCCCCTGCTCCACGTAGCCCATCAGCCGCTCCACCAGCACACGGGTCTTGCCCGATCCGGCAGCGGCGGCCACCAGCAGATCGCCTCCCCGGTTTTCCGCCGCAGTGCGCTGCTCCCTTGTCAGCTCAATAGCCATTTTCGTCGTCCTCCTCCCGCCGGCTCATCCACTGCCAGAACTCCGCCGCGCTCACGCCCCGCCGGAACCGCTGGGCGTCGCCGCAGCCCGCCTCAAAGTGGCAGGCCGAGCGGGAGTCGCACCAGCGGCAGGGGTTGTGCTGGGCGTACCGCCCGTAGGGGGCTGCGCCCATGTTCCCCG
>CATJRT010000452.1 GCA_949742895.1 uncultured Eubacteriales bacterium
GCCTCCCGCTGCTGCTGGGCGGAGGAGGCGGCCCGGCGCAGCAGGGCCCGTATCCGGGCCTTCAGCTCCAGGATGTTGAAGGGCTTGGTGATGTAGTCATCCGCCCCACACTCGAAGCCGATGATCTTGTCCGCGTCCTCCCCCTTGGCAGTGAGCATAATGACAGGGACGTTGGAGAATTCCCGAATCTTCATACACGCCTGGAGCCCGTCGATCTTGGGCATCATCAGGTCCAGGATGATGAGGTCAAACTGGCCAGTGCGGGCCTTGTCCACCGCCTCCTCCCCATCGGAGCCGGTCTCCACCTGATAGCCCTCGTTTTCCAGATTAAATTTGATGCCCTTTACCATCAAGCGCTCGTCATCCACCACCAAAATTTTCGGCATCGCCTGCTCCTCCTGTTGTCACATAGTCAAGTAATCCAGACGCGATCCCTTCGCCGATGCCGTCCACCCGGATCAGGTCCTCGGGATAGCGGAAGGGGCCGTGCTCTGTCCGGTAGTCCAAAATTGCCTGCGCCCGGACCGGGCCGATCCCCGGCAGGGTCATCAACTCGTCCAGTCCGGCGATATTGATATCCACCCGTGCCTGCTCCGCCGCCGGGGCGCGGCTCTCCGCCGGAGGCAGCTCCGCCAGCGGTTTGGCGGACAGTGCGCATACGGCGAAGTACAGCAGCATGGCCCCAAACGCCGCCAGCACTGCCGCCAGTATCCACCGTTCGCTCCGCGCCAATTTCATCCCGCCGCCTTCTTTCTCCAGTTGCGCAGGCAAAAACTTTCTGGTATAATGATACCACATCTCTGCCGTCCCGCCAAGGGGTGCGGCGGTTTCCAACCATTATACCATAAAAATTGGGAGAATCCTATGAAAAAGTATCGCTTTCTTTCCGCGCTTTTTGCCGTCCTGCTGGTGCTTTTCCTGACCCCTGCCGCCCGCGCCCTTGAACCGGACGAGCCGCCCCACGCCGGCGCCGCCCTTATCGTGGACGACGACAATGGGGAGGTCCTTTACGAGTTCCACGCCCGTGAGCGAATGTACCCCGCCTCGGTGACCAAAATCATGACCTCCTTGGTGGTGCTGGATGCGGTGGATGCCGGCGAGTTCTCGCTGGATACGCCCATCACCGCCTCCTGGGAGGCGGTGCAGCTGCCCCTGGGCAGCTCCACGGCGGAGATCAAGGCCGGAGAGGTTCTGACCATCGAGCAGCTATTGTACTGCGACCTGCTGCCCTCCGGCAACGACGCCTGCAACATTCTGGCGGAAGCGGTGGGGGCGGGCGACAGCCAGAGCTTCGTAGACCGGATGAACGCCAAGGCCGCAGAGCTGGGCATGAAGGACACTCACTTCACCAACCCTCATGGCCTCCACGACCCGGAGCATTATACCACCGCATACGACATCTACCTCATGGCACACGCCGCCATGGAGAACGAGACCTTCCGCGCCATCGTCAAGACCCCGACCTATACCCTGCCCGCCACCAATATGCAGCCCGAACGTATCCTCCACACCACCAACGGCCTGCTGGGAAGCTGGTACGTCATCGGCTATACATACTCCAAGGCCATTGGCATCAAGACGGGCAATACCGACGAGGCTGGGCGTTGTCTGGCCTCCGCCGCTGTGGACGAGGAGGGCCGTACCTTTTACTGCGTAATTCTCGGCTCGGAGTACACGCGGGATGAAAACGGCAATCTCCAGTGCTGGAACTTCAGCGAAACCAAACGGTTGCTGGAGTGGGCATTCAACAACTTCCACCGCGTCACCCTGCTGAGTCCTGATACGGAAAACGTCATCCGGGAGGTATCCGTCACCCTGTCCGACGATACGGACCATGTGCTGGCCCAGCCAGTGGGCACCATCGAGGCCACCATGCCCTCCGACTACGACCCCAAACAGGCGGAGCTGATCGTGGATCTGCCCGAATCCATCGAGGCCCCTGTGGCCGTCGGGGACAAGCTGGGCACCATTACCCTGAAATACAACGGCGTTACCTATGGTACGCTTGAAATGGTAGCCACCGACAACGTGGCCCGGTCCGACTTCCTCTACACCGTCCAGCAGATCGAATATTACTGGTCCCAGTGGTGGGTGAAGGCGGCTGTTATTGTCGCTGTAGCGCTGCTCGCGCTGTTCGTTTTCAATCTGGCCGTTCTCCGGCCCCGCCGCAAGCGGGCGCGGCGGTACAGCTATTCCAGCGGCGGTTCCCGTCGAGGCAGTTCCGGCTATCGCGGACGGCGGCGCTGACAGAGCTGTTTTATACATTCACAGAAACTTCACAAAAGGTTCTTAAATTAGACAACATTCGTCCCTTGAAGTCTGGTATTATCGTCTTGTCAGGAAGAAAGCCAGACAAATCTCTATCCTCCCTCTCTCTTTTCTCAAAAATGGACTCCCCCGGCTTGGGCCGGGGGAGTCCATTTTTCGCGCACACGTCTCAGACTGGGCGGTGCAGCCTTCAGGCGCACCAGTACAACGCAGGCGCTGCCCCTACAAAGCTGAAATCCGGCGCACAGTGCCGGACTTCCATGTACCCATGCCATCTTAAATCGGATGTGGCCACACTCCAAAATTTTACCGGCCAGATACCCATAAGCGTTAAAATAGGTTAGCAAGAACATTGACTCGTTGGCGAGGGGCTTCGGCAAGCAGCAGAGCAATACCCTCCCAATGAGATAGGGCACAAGA
>CATJRT010000453.1 GCA_949742895.1 uncultured Eubacteriales bacterium
ATGCTGTGTCTTTATTCTGGTCTGCGCCGGGAGGAGGCTCTCGCCCTCCAGTGGGACAGCGTCTTCCTTGAGGGGGACGCCCCACACATCGTTGTCTGCCGGGCCTGGCACACAGAACACAACAGGCCGGTCATCCTGACCGACCTGAAGACGAAAGCGGCAAAGAGGACGATTCCGATCCCGCCGCAGCTGGTGGAATGCTTGAAGGCCATCAAGGAGAATTCGGCCTCGGACTTCGTGATCGCCAACCGGGACGGTGGAGCCCTCTCGGAAACGCAGTGGCGCCGGGTGTGGGGCTATGTGCGAACCCGCACCGTCAGGGAGCGGACGTATTACCGCTACGTCAAAGGCCAGAAGATACCCCACACCGTGACCCCCGTTCTGGGGGAGCGGGCGGCCCATAACAACGATGTGGTGTACAGTATTGACTTTGAGGTGACGCCCCATCAGCTCCGGCATACCTACATTACGAACCTGCTCCTGGCCGGCGTTGACGTCAAGACGGTGCAGGTGCTGGCGGGCCACGAACACGCCAAGATCACGCTGGACATCTACACTCACCTGACCTATAACCAGCCCAAGGATCTGATCTCGAAGGTCAACCAGGCATTTGCGAACAATCAAAAATAGTGCTTTTGGGGTGCATATCGGGGTGCATTTGAAATTAAAAGTAGTGTAACAACTGAAAATACAGGGTTTTTCTGGACAGGGTGCAAGAAGTACGGCTTGAAGGCTGCCCGTCGGGCTCCCCAGTTCAGCAAGCGCTGATTTTACCCCGCATCCAAAAATGCCGCCCATCCGGGCGGCATTTTTCTGCCTCAAACAAACAGGAACGCGAAAAGCGGCCCCCGGACTGCTCCAGGGGCCGCTCCTTTTCGTTTTTCAGTCCTGGGCCAGGGTGTAGCGCACCCCGTCCCCCTCGTGCAGGTTGGTGAGGCTTGCCCCAGGCTCGGTGGCGTAGATCACCCGGTCCCGGCAGTGGATGTACTGGATCCCTTCCTGGGCCAGCCGATCCAGCGCCCCGGCGTCCAGGGCGTCCGCCACGTACACGGGGGCCAGGCGCAGCGCCAGTTCCCCGCAGCCCAGCTCCTCCGAATAGGCGGTCAGGTCATGGACGGCGCTCCGGCACAGCCCGTCCTCTGGGGAGAGGTAGACGGTGCGGGTCTCGCCGTTTTCCAGGCGGTAGATCCGCTGCCAGTCCAGGCTGTCTGCGGAATAGTCCCGCAGACACGCAAAGCTCCGGGGGCCCTGGTACTCCAGCACCGCCGCCCGGTAGAGCACACCGCCCGCGCAGTCCAGCACGTTCTGGCTGTAGCCGGTGCCCCGGCTGTCCAGGTTCCGCTGAAAACCATCGTAGCTGGAGATTGTACCGTGGGTGAAGCCGTGTTCCAGCATCAGCTCCGCCAGCGCGTCCACCACAAAGGCGTTTTTCAGCCAGCCAAAGTCCAGCAGCTGGTTCACATCCTCCCGCCGGACATAGGCCAGGTACTCCTCCGACACGGACAGGCGCACCTGGTTATCCCCCAGCAGGTTCAGGTCAATGGCCTCCGGACTGCGGGCGTAGGCGGCCAGCGTCTCATACTCCCGGGCCACGTCCTGGCTGAGCCGGGGGTCGAACTCCACAAGCTGCCCGTCCTCCTGGCAGAGGAACACGCCGCCGTACCGCTCATAGACCGGGCCCAGATAGATGGTGCGGTCGCCGCTGTGCTGGATCACCTCAAGGGCCCGGTACAGCATGGGGTCCACCGTCAGCGTCTCGTTGGGGTGGCGGGTGAAGGAGCACAGATTGGCCACGCCCTCGAACTCCTCCGAGGGGTGGAACAGCTGGTACAGCGTCCGGCAGGCGCCGGAATACAGCTCCGTCACCGCCCGCCCCTCCGCCGCGGCGGAGGTACTGCCGTCCGCCCCCAGCTCATAGAGGAACACCAGCTCGCCGGCGCAGGTGGGGCCCTGGTTGGCGGCGCCCTCGATGGCCTGCCAGCCCGTCTGGGCGGAGAACAGCTGGCTCACCCCGTAGGCGAAAGCCGCGCCCGCCACCAGCACCAGAATCAGCACGATCACGATCCGCCGGCCCACGTTTTCCTGGCTGAGCTCGATCCGCTCCACCGGCTTGGGGTGGCGGTTCCGGTTGTCTCTCGCTGTCCGCCCCAAGCCTAAATCACCGCCAGCACCAGCAGCAGCACGAAGATCACCAGGAGCACGGCCAGGAAGATGAATCCGGCCACCGCGCCGCCCTTGCAGGCCTTATAGTTGCGCATATAGTTATGCTTCCGGAACAATACCGCCGCGATAATGCCGATAATAGGCAGGATAAAGGACAGGATCCGGTACAGGAAGCTGCCCGTGTCGTGGGCGGGCTGGGCCAGGATCTCGGCATCGGCAGCCCGCTCCGCGGCGGCCTCGTCATGCTTCCGCTCCATGGGATGGTCCGGGTCCTGGATGGTAACGGCCTTCACCGGCACGCCCTTTTCCCGGAGGGCCTTGTACTCCGCGATCTCCTTCTTGTTGCCGTAGACATAGTGGTCGTGGCCGATGCACACAAACTCCGGCTTGTCCTCAGAATAGTCGTGGATGGAGGGATCGTAGGTATACAGCACCTTGTTCTTCTCCAGCTGGGGATCGGGGATGGGGATGGCGGAGATCAGGGAGTGGGTGTAGGGGTGCAGGGGGAAGTTAAACAGCTCCTCC
>CATJRT010000454.1 GCA_949742895.1 uncultured Eubacteriales bacterium
GAAGTGCTTGAAAGTGCCCGCGCAGCCCCGGTCCGCCATGGCCTTGGTCTGAATCTCGCCGCAGAGATAGCTCATGTTGGCGTCCTCGCTGTAGTACTCAAAGCTGCGCCCTGAGTAGGGGGTGCGGTGGATGTTGCCGCCTGGGGCGTAAATCTGACGGAAACCGATCCAGTAGCTCTCCTCGGCGAAGAACTCCCCACGCTCCGCCAGCACCTCTTTGCTGAAGGAGGAGGCAGCAATCATCTCCGCGTTGAACAGCACGCCGCCCTGGTGGCCGTCCGGGCCGTCGCCGCCGGCGTAGGCGGGGAGGCCGACGCTCTCAATGGCGTCCAGACCCATCTTGTCGCCGGTGATCTGGGCCAATTCGCTGGGACTGAGCTGGTCTATGAAGGAGTCCCACTTGGGGTCGTCGAAAGCCACATCCTTCATCTCAATGAAAGAGATGCCGTTGTCCTGCTTGTACTGGTAGGCGGAGATGTCCGGCGCGTCCGCAGGCTTCGCATACTGGAAGTTCTCCATGAGATCCTGGATCTCCGCCGTAGCCGTCAGGGTCTCCACCGTGTCAGGGAACGTGTTCCAGTCGGCCCGGGTGAGGTAGGTAACGGTGTTGGGGATAAAATAGTTGATGTCCCGGTCCTCGAAATGGTTGGACACCACCTGGCCGGTATAGGGGGACACGGCCCAGGTCGTATTGTCCAGGGCATCCAGCTTCTCCCCGTGGGCCTTGGCCGGGTCGCCCTCCACGGAATCCCCGGCGGCGTCGAACATCCCGGTGATGCCGCGGGCGGCCAGCACATTGTTCAATGCGTCGTGGGCGTCGTCCCCGATGGCAAAGTAGTAGTCGCCAGGGTCGAACACGTAGCAGCCTGTTTTCGAGCTGTCCGCGCCGTTGGCAGCATTGCTGTCATAGGCCGCGAAGATGTAGTCGGAGAACTCCAGGCTCACCGTCTCGCTCTCCCCCGCCGCCAGCGGGGCGGTCTTGGCGAAGCCGGCCAGCTGGATGGCGCTCTTTTCCGTCTGTCCCGGCTCCCAGGGCAGCTGGACGTAGAGCTGCACCACGTCCCGGCTCGCGCCGGAATAGCGCTCGCTCCCGTTGTTGGTCACCTTTACCTGGGCGGTGACGGTGTGGGTGGAACGGTCCCAGTCCACACTCAAAAGCTCCTGGGTAAAGCTGGCATAGCTCTTGCCCGCGCCGAAGGGGAACACCATCTCGTCGGCGTAATTCCAACTGCCATCCTTGCTGGCGTACACGCCCTTGGGGCCGTTGGCGTTGTTGACGCCCAGCACCTGGTCCTGGTACCGCGTCTCGTAGTACTTGTAGCCCACGTAGATCCCCTCGGCGTACACCAGGTACTTGTTCTTGTACAGATCGGTGAGGTTGTCGAAGGTGAAGTCGCCCGCGTTCTGCATGGCGGCGGAGCTGAGGGAGTCGGCGGCGTAGGTGATGACGTTGCGCCCGGAGGGGTCGGCCTTGCCACCCAGCACCCGGGCCACGCCGGTCATACCGTAGTTGCCGGGGTAGCCGATCCACAGGCAGGCGTCCACGCCGTATTCCTCCAACCAGCCCAGGTCCATGGCATAGCCGGAATTGAGCACCACGATGATCTTGCCGAATTTGCCGGAGTTTTTGATGAGGTTGAGCGTGTCGATCTCCTCCTGGTGGAGGGAGAGTTCGGGCCCCCCGGCGGGGCCCTCCTGCCAGTCGCCCTGGAGGCCATGGTTCAGGTCGCCCTCCTCGCCGCCAAAGCGGCTCATAACATAAATGGCGGCGTCATTGTAGGCGGAGGCGTAGGAGCCCTCGGTGCCCGCGTAGGCGGAGGCGGGGATCTCGCCGATGAGGCCGGTCTTGGTGCGGGTGCCGCCCGCGGCCGCGATGGCGTTGTACACCGCCTCGTTGACCTGGAAGCCCTCCTCCTTCATGGCGTCATAGAGGTTGATGCCGTCGTTGGGCGGTCCGCCGGAGCCGCCGTGATACACCGGCGTGGCGGCGGCAAACCCGAACAGGGTGACGCTGGCGCTGGGGCTCAAAGGCAGGGCGTCGTTTTCATTGCGCAGCAGCACGCTGCCCTCCTCCTGGGTGCGGATGATGTGGTCCTTCAGGGCTGCGCGCATCTCCTCCATGGAGCCGTAATCGGACGGATAATAATTGGTGTCGTCCGTAACCTCGACCGCCGGGGGCAGGGTACCCAGGAACAGGTTCACATCCCCCTCCCGGGTAAAGGCCAGGCTTTGGCCGAACATGGTCAGGGAGAATACCAGCACCAGAAGGGTGCACAGCCCCCGCCACAGGTATGTATTTTTCATGCGTGATCCTCCCGATTCCGTTGTGATTTACAGCGGCGCGGGGCTCAGCCCATGAAATCAGCGGTGAAATCGAAGGAGCTGGTCTTGGTATTGACCTGTACGGAGGTCTCGGGGAAAGCCAGGCTCTCCAAGTACTGCTGGGCGGTCCAGGGCTGGGCGTCGGGGTTGGCCACGGGGGCGCCGGTGTTGGGGTCCACGTCAGCCGGAACCACGGCTTTCCCCATGGCGTCGTTCCAATTGTCGGTGTCGGCCCAGTAGAGCTGGTCGAAGCTGCGCACCACCCGGGTGGGGGCGGACAGCTTCACATCCAGCAGATCCTCGTCCAGGTCGTTGGCCTGGGAAGTATAAGTGCCGTAGAACTTGGTGATGGAATTCTCCCGCTCGTTGCCCTTGGCGTCGTTGGTGCTCTCAGCCAGCTCCAGGGCGGAGAAGGTGGAGGCGGACACCACCAGGCAGTAGGTGTTGTCGTCCATCAAGGTAATCTCCTGCTGGGTGAAGGTGGTCAGGTAGTAGTTATACTGAGGACGCATATTGGCGTAGCTCAGGCTGGCTGGGCTGAGGTATACGCCGGTGACCTTACCGGCAGAAGCCTTTCCGCCGCCACCGCCGCAGGCGGCCAGGGTCAAGGCCATCGCCGCGGCCAGAACCAACGCTGCAAGCTTGCTGTACTTTTTCATTGTAATTTCCTCCTTCTGTTTCCGGGGTTTCCCCGTGTGTCTCAAATTTAGTTGTTATCACCAGTTTTATCAATGCGGGCCGCATAACCTTTGGCTCTGGCCGCATAACCTTACAAATCAAAGCTGCCTTGTCTTGACTTTTCTTATCTAAATTGCTATATTGTTTAGGTGGATTTAGGGAGAAGGGAGGCGGGCTGGTATGATCCAGATTGCCATTGTGGAGGACAACAAGGAACAGGCTGCCACGCTGGAATCGTACATCAGGACTTACGCGGCAGAGTACAAGATCACCGTTTCTGTCTCCGTGTTTTATGACGCCGTCACCTTTTTAGACAAGTACACCCCGTTCCATATCGTATATATGGACATCATGATGCCGATGCTCAACGGCATGGACGCCGCCAAAGCCCTGCGGGAAAAGGATCAGAAGGTGGTGCTCATTTTCGTCACCACCATGCGCCAGTACGCCATCCAGGGTTATGAGGTGTCTGCTGCGGACTTCGTGGTCAAGCCGGTGTCCTACCCGGAATTTGCGCTGAAATTCACAAAGGTGCTGAGCCGGTTGGATCAGAATTCCATCCCCACCGTATTCATCCGCACAGAGTCCAGCTTTGTGCGCCTGCTCCCCAGGGACATCCGCTATGTGGAGGTCAGGGGCCATCACTGCGTCTACCATACCGAAAGCGGGGAGTACCGCCAGTACCAGACCATGAAAGCCGCGGAGGCCGCGCTAAGCAAACACGGCTTTGTTCGCTGCAATAACTTCCTTCTGGTCAACCTGGCCCATGTGGACCGGATTGAGGGAATGGACGTCCATATTGGAAGCGAGGTCCTCCAAATCAGCCATCCCCGGCGCAAGGCGTTTTCCGAGGCATTTGCCCAATTTATGGAGGCACGCCGCTATGATTGACGCCATCATGTCCCTGATGGGACGGTATGCGCTCCAGGGCACCAACCTAATACTCACCTACTATCTGTGCTACATCAGTGTCGCTTTCTTTGCCCGCAGGTTCCCCCACCGGGAATTCTTTCCCGTCCGGGTGGCCGTCACTCTGCTGGAAGGGGTGGCGGTGTGCTTCCTGCTGGCCATCTGGTACACCGAGACGGCCTCCCTCCTGGTCCGGGTGCTGTGCTACAGCGCCATTACCGTACTGAACTTTACCGCGCTGATGTTCTGCTGGCGGGGCGACATCCAAGAGATGCTGCTGGCCTTTTGCTCCGGCACAGCGGCCTACCAGTTCACCAACAAGCTCTACCCCTTGATCCAGAATTTTTTTGGAATCAATGACCGGGAGACGCTTAGCCTGTTTCGCAGTGCCGTCCCC
Organism: uncultured Eubacteriales bacterium; assembly: GCA_949742895.1. Next base: position 4,307 of record CATJRT010000454.1, read on the forward strand.
ACAAACTGGGACTGGGTGGGATATCTTCTCTTTCATCTGGCCGCGTACATCCTGCTGTCCCTGGTTTTCACCCCCAAAAACAAGCTGGTCCACAACCGCCGCACCACCCGCAACGTCATCGTGCTGTCCATCGTCACCATCACGCTGGTGAACATCCTGATCTGCATCTCCCGGGTGTATGAGGGGGAAAGCGCCGCGCTCAACGTGGTGACCAAGGTGCTGTATGTGGGCTTCAGCCTGACCATCCTCACCATCTGCGCGGGCATCTTCTCCCAGAGCGAGCAGGAGCAGCAGATCGGCATCCTCCGCCAGCTTTGGCGGCAGGACCGGGCACAGTTCGAGTCCGTTAAGTCCAACATGGACGTCATCAACATGAAATGCCACGACCTGAAGCACATTTTGGATCAGATCGAAGGACGCCTCACCGAGGAGGAGGCGGTTTCCCTGCGGGAGGCCATCCAGTTTTACGACGCCAATATTAAAACCGGCAACGAGGTTTTGGACGTGGTGCTGTGCGAAAAGGCCATGACCTGTCAGCGCAACGGCATCTCCTTTTCCTGCATGGCCGACGGCAGCAGATTGGGCTTCCTCACCCCGGTGCAGACCTACACTCTGTTCGGAAACATCATTGACAACGCCGTGGAGGCGGTGTCGCCGCTGCCCGAAGGGCAGCGGGTGATTTCCTTGACCTGTCGGGAGGACGGGGACGGCCTGGTCATTGAAGAATCCAACTATTTCGCCGGCACGCTGTCGATGGAAGGGGGGCTGCCCGTCACAGATAAGACAGACCAATCCCGCCACGGATTTGGCACCAAAAGCATCCAGTATATTGCCGGGCAGTATGGCGGCGTGATGGACATCAAGTGCATAGACAATATGTTTTTCCTCACCATTCAGTTTCCGCTTGAGCAGAAGAAGCCGAATTTGGCGGGATAGCAAAATAAACGGCCGGGGCGCCTTGAGGGCTGCCCTGGCCGTTTTTCTCTTATTGGGCCGTAATCACATAAGTCCCTGCCTGGGCGACCGTCACCCGGTTCCCGTCCAATTCATACGCCCCGCCGGACACCGCGATCTCTGTGCCCATGGCTTCCGGCACCACAATGGTTCCCCGGGCGTCAATGGCGGTCACCGTGAGCACGCCGTCCTCCAGCTTCACCTCGATTTCCCCTTTTGGGGTCCAGACGGTACAGTCAAAGCTGTCCAGGGCAGTGCTGGGCACAATCTCGTACTCCTCGAACCCGGCCTTTGTGGGGCGGATGCCGGCTGCATACTTGGACAAGATATACAGCGGCGCGGCAGTCCAGCCGTGGTTGATGGTGCCGTCCTCGGGCCAGTACTGCTCCCAGAGTGTGTCATATTCGTCGGTCAGCATCAGGGCATATCGGTCCAGCATTCGGTCGATGGCCACGTCGGTGCGGCCCATGACGCAGGCGGCCTCCAGAATATACTTTTCGGTGAAGGGGCTGGCCTGCTTTACCGTGGCAATGACATGGGCGATAAGTTCATAGTCCTCCTCTCCGGCCAGGCCGCTGAGGGCCAGCAGGGCGTTGGCCCGCTCGTCCACATAGCCGCACTCGGGGGTCTTGAAACCCTCGGGGGTGTAGAAACGATCCCGGAAGGCTCCTTTCATCTCCGCCATGCGGCCGGTAAGGCACTCCTTTCCCGGATTATGGTCCAGTTCATCGCCCAGCTTGTCGGTGAGGTTCAGCGCATAATAGTAATAGCCCGTCTGAAGGAGCTCTTTGTCGACGTTCTTCCCCCAGTCGTCCCACTGCCAGGAGCCTTCCCGGTACACAGGCAGGCCGTCTTTCATCTCAAACAGTTTCAGGTACTCCAGCATGGCGTCATAGTAGGCGGTCATGGTGGCACGATCCCCGGAATGCAGCCAGTAGTGGTAGGCGCTGGTCAAAAAAGCCAGGGACTGGTTGGGGATCTCCTGGGGTTTGACGCTGGGGGCGCGGGAGGGAATGGCGTTCCCCGTCCGGGTCCACCCCAGGCAGGAGAGGATCGCTTTGCGGGTCATGTCCAGCCCGCCCTGGCCGAAGCCGTAGAGGGCGGCGTCGATCTCGTTGGACGCGTCCCCCATATAGGGCCCCCGCTCCCGCTCGGGGCAGTCCATAAAGGTGTCCCGGGTACAGACCAGCACGGTGTTCTGGCTCTCCTGCCACAGCTGGTCCAGCCGGGGGTCTGCGCTGGTAAAGGAGCCGGTGCGCTCCATGGCGGCCTCACTGATCCGGTAACCAAGGCGGGTGAAGGTGATCCCGGCCTCAGCCTCAATGATGAGCTTCGTGCCTGAGCGCCAGGGCCAGTTCTCGTAACTTTGAGCTCCCTCCTTGGTGACATAGGTATCCTTGAAGGAGAGAAGCCCATCCTGGAACTGATAGGTATCCGTGTAGACTGTGATACGCTTTCCGGCCGTAGCCTCCAACTCGAAGAAAAAGGTGAACTGGCAGTTGGAGGGAAAAGGCAGTACCAGCGTGGTGTCCTGCTCCAGCGCCCTGCCGGTATAGTCCCCCGCGTTGGAGAAGTCCGCAACGCCTCCGAAATTCATCGGAGCGGTGCCGCCGTCGTACAGCCCGCCAAAGGGCAGGTCACCAGCCTTGGCCACCGGGGCAGCACTCTCCCAGCCGCTGTCGTCATAGTCCGGCGCCATGAAATCGCCCAGGTCCTCCCGGGCGTCGAAATAGACGTTGCGTTCGGCCAGCATGGAGGACTGCTTGTAGCCAGGATAGTCCGCCCCGGCGGTGACCCGGTTCCGGTAGCCGGTGTGCCGCGCCGCCTTCCAGGAGCTGTCCGAGCAGACGGACACGCCGCCCGCCTCCATCTGGAAGATGAGCCCCGCCTGGGTATTCTCGTCCCCCTCCTCGTTGACGAGCACCGGGACGATGGAGCCGTCCCCCGAGCGCCCGTTGAAGGCCACCAGCAGGGCGATGATGTTTTCTCCCTGCTTCAGGTTGGTGAGCTCCACCGTATCATAGTAGCTGTCATAGGGGGTGGGGCCCCTCTTCAAGCTGCCGTCCAGCACCGTCAGCTCGCCGTTGACCCACAGCACATACTTATCTACGGCGGAGATATATGCGGTGGCGGATGGGACAGCCTGGTCCAGGGTGAAGGTCTTGCGGAAGGCCACATAGCTGTCCTCCGAACAACCCTCGGTCCAGATCCAGTGGGCGGTCCAGTCGGCCTTTTTGTACGCGTCGATGGCGTCCAGGTACGCAAGGTCGGACCGGTCGGGCGTCCCGTTGTCCGGGACAGTGACTTCCGCCGGGGCCGGGCTCTCCGGGGCGGGGGTGTCCGCGCTCTCCTGGTTGCAGCCGGTCAGCAGCGACAAGCCCAGAACTGCGCACAGCGTCAGCGCCACGCCGCGCTTTAAAAGGGTTCTTTTCATTTCCGTCTCTCCTCCGCAGTCAATTTGATAGGGGTTCCCATTGCAAATTGTACGCGGAAGGGCCCATTTGGCAATGACTACCGCACAGCCTTGCCGATTCGCGGCATAACCTTCACCCGCCAGAGACAGGATCCACTCCCGGCAGTTCTATCACCCTTTGCCAGCTTTCTTTTTCTTTCTATGCCTTATAACCAACCATACAATCAGCGCAATCAGCAAAACGATGATACAGATTGCAACAGTAACAACTGTTTTAACCATTTTAGTCAGGTCCAGCACTTCTCCGATAACCGGAAGAGATGGATCATAGCTGCGCCCGTTATGCTCGTCCCCTTTCATGGTAACGCGCCACACTGTTTTGCCCCCTGTGACAAGAAGCTCATCTAACGCTTCAATCCTGCTGCTGTCAAGATTGCACGCCACGCGTGCGTATGTACCCATTTCGAACATACTGTTTGCGTTGACCGGATAGTCCATCACAGCCCCAAATGAGAATACGAAGCCCACATCCAACGGAAAGGTGGGTATGTGCGGGGAACGCAGCCAATATCCGTTGTTCACACCTTTAAACTGTGCCACCTTAGAGGCGTTGTCCGTAAAGCCATACGCTTCGTTGGTAATCTCCTCAACAGACGGCAGAAAGATTCTGTCCCCTTCCAACACCTTTTCTGCCGGGTCGAAATCTACTGTCCCGTTCGCAGCGCCGGGCAGCGGGATCGTAAAGCCGGGGATCACGATGCCGTCATCCGATCGATCGGTCGGCAGGATCGCGAGCTGCTCCGCCTCGGTAAAGCGTTTCTCATAAAATTCACCGCACCAAAGACGGATATCGCTGGTGCGATAATCGGTTACGCCGGGGTGTGCCTGAGCATAAGCCTCGCCTCGATTGGAGAATGATACCGATACGTCCCCGATATCCCGAAACAGCAGCGTTCCACCTTGATTGTCTCCAATCAGGTTCAGAGACACAAGGAACATCCCTTCCGTCCCCATGTTGGTATGTTCACTGTCAAGCACAAGCCACTTCCCATCAAAACCGGAGTTCTCATCCGGCGTTCCAAAGCAGAGAACGTCTCCTGTCCGAATATGCCGGGAATCCTGCGCTTCTTCCGCGTAAGCAGGTACCGTGGCGATCTGGATGAGAACAGTCACTATGACAGCAAGAACTGCTGCCCGAAATGATCCTTTTGTAAGCTTCATGATCGTTATCCTTTCATGCCCCCAATACTGGGGTTTTTTGAACACGCTCTGATGGTCTCCTCCCTATCACGCGGCACATGATCGTTTCCAATCCCGTCCCGCCGCCTCCAGCATACACAAGGCGCAGCCGTTTTGGAAGCGGCGGCCGCACAGCTTTCCCCCCTCCCGGCATAACCTTTCCGCTTACTCCGTGCGAAGGGCGGCCACCGGGTCCTTCCTGGCGGCACTCCGGGAGGGAAGGATGCCCGCAAACACCGTGATGGCCACACTCAGCGCCACCAGCACCACCGCGGCCCCCCAAGGCAGGGATGTTCTCATTCCCTCCGCACCCAGGACAGTTTGAAGGATGGAATTGGCCGGGATGGTGAGCAGCATGGACGCCCCCACGCCCAACGCCCCCGCAAGCAGGCCCACAATGATGGTCTCTGCGTTGAACACCTGGGAGATGTTCCGCTTGGACGCGCCGATGGCCCGGAGTATGCCGATCTCCTTGGTGCGCTCCATGACGGAGATGTGAGTGATAATGCCGATCATGATGGAGGACACCACCAGCGACACCGCCACAAAGGCGATGAGCACATAGGAGATGGCGTTGATCATGGAGCTCACCGAGCCGGTGAGCAGGGCCACATAATCGGTGTAGGCAATGCGCTCCGCTTCCGCCGCACCTTCGTTGTAGCGCTCGATGCAGGCGGACACCGCTTCCTTGGCGTCAAAGCTGTCGGTGTAGATGCTGATGGAAGAGGGGGCATCCAGGCTGACCTTGCCGAAGGCCGCCATATTGTCGGCGTAGCTGCCGCCCGCGATGTACTCGTCCTATATCATGAGCAGGATGTCCTGATCCGGCGTCTCGGCCAGCCAGCGGTCCATGGCCGCCGCCTGGTCCGCCTCGTCCATGGGCATATTCACTGCGGGCGGGAGCTGCCCTTCAGTCGGCGGGCTGGGCTGCTGTCCCTCGGGGATGGCGTCCTGTCCCTCGGGGATGGCGTCCTGTCCCTCGGGCATAGCGGACTGCTGTGTCTCCCCGGATCGCTGCGTTCCCCCTCCCTGGGCGCGCTGGGAGCTCAGGTACATCACCATGGTGTAAAAGGACGCCTTGTCGGAGATGCCCAGCCCGGAGATATACTTGCCGGCGGCCTGCGCCTTGTCCCCGTCGTCCATCGCCTCGAAGGCCATGCCGTTGAGCACATTGAGCTTCGGGTCCGCCTCCTGGGCAAGCACCACGTGGCTCTCGTCGGTGCGGGCGATCACATAGTCTGTCAGCAGGCGGGTGTAAGCCACAGGGCCGGTAAGGCTGGCATGGTCCGCGCCCTCCATGGGACGGATTACGCCGGTGATGCTCAGCTCCACCGCGCCGTCCAGCAGACCCTCCGCCTCCATGGCGCTGGCAGCCAGCGTGAATGTGCCGTCTCCGTTATCACAGTACAGGTCGCAGGCGGGGATCAGATAGAAGGTGTGGCCGCAGATATCCTTATAATCCCAGGCGTGTTCCTCCGCCGTCTCGCCGTCTTTGATTGCCTCCGTAATCTCTTTGTACGCTTCCCCGGTCATGAGCCCCAGCTGGTATAGCTTTTCTGCGGGGATTGAGTTGTTTTCGTCCAGCACCAAGAGCACTTCATCGTACTTCTCCGGCCAAGCGCCATACAACAGCTCATAGTTTTCCTGGAGAATGGGATTTACCGGCCCGCCGTCGGGGGCGGGCATGAGCTGGCAGAAGTTCTCCGCTCCGCCGCCGGAGCCGCCCAGCAGGGCGGTCATCTGCTGCATACCAGACATGGAACCGCTCATCGCCGCGTCGCCGGCCCAGCTGGGCACGGTGGAGGCGCCGGCCTCGTCCACATCGGCGGCGGATGACACCAGGATCCCATTTTCATCGCGGGAGTAGATGGAAAAGCGCACGTCGTAGCCGTAGATCACGCCGTTTTCGCCCAAATGCTGGTGGATTTCGCTGTCCGGATCGTCCAGATACCGCTTGAAAGCGGTGAGGTTGTTCTCTTTGATGTTGGAGGCCACCGCCTCGCTGGCCTCCAGCGCATCGTACCCGGCGTAGACCCGCAGGCGGTCCTTGGTACGCTCCGGCTGCCCGCCGGCCATACCGGCCTGGAGGCCCATCATGCCGGATATGTCCACGGTCCGGGCGTCAATTGTGATAGGATAGGAGGCCATGGTACTCTTCTGGATGTCGGCGATATATCCGTTCACCCCGCTGGACAGCGCCAGAATCAGGGCGATGCCGATGATGCCGATGGACACGGCGAAGGCGGTGAGGAGGGTGCGTCCCTTCTTGGTCCAAAGATTGTTGAAACTCAGGGAGAGGGCGGTGGAAAAGGACATTTTCGCCCTGCCGGTGGCCCGAGCCAGGATCGTCCGGGGCTGCTCCTCCGAAACAAGGGGATTGCTGTCATCCACAATTTTGCCATCCCGCAGCCTGACGATGCGGGTGGAATACTGTTCGGCCAGCTCGCCGTTGTGGGTGACCATGACCACCAGCCGCTTTTCCGCCACCTTCTTCAGCAGCTCCATCACCTGTACGGATGTCTCGCTGTCCAGCGCCCCGGTTGGCTCGTCGGCCAGCAGAATGTCCGGGTCGTTCACCAGCGCCCGGGCGATGGCCACCCGCTGCATCTGGCCGCCGGAGAGCTGGTTCGGCTTTTTGTGGCCCTGATCCCCCAGCCCGACCTCCTCCAGCGCC
>CATJRT010000455.1 GCA_949742895.1 uncultured Eubacteriales bacterium
AGCGGAACAGCAAAAAATCCGCACTATAAATATATTACATATTTCATTACGGGGGAGGAATTTGGAACATGAAGATGGAATTTCAGCTGGAAACTCGGACGGGGAGCAGTCCGGTTACTCTTCAGGTAGACGAAATATACAATGTGGGCTACGCGGGCCGGGACCAGGAGGTGGTGCGCAGGCATGTGGAGGAGCTGGCGGAGATGGGGGTCGCGGTGCCCAAGCACGTGCCTACCATCTACCCGGTGACCTCCGTCAGCCTGACCACGGCGGAGGAGGTAGAGGTAATCCACGGGAAGACCTCCGGAGAAATTGAGTTTGTGCTGTTCCTGGCCGGGGATAAGCGCTATCTGTCGGTGGGCAGCGACCACTCCGACCGGGCGCTGGAGGCCTTCAGCGTGCCCATGGCAAAGCAGATCTGCCCCAACCTGACCGCAGACGCGGTCTGGGACATGGAGGAGGTGGCCGGTCATTTCGACCAGCTGGTGATGCGCTCCTATGTGACCAAGGACGGGGTGCGGACGCTGTACCAGGAGGGGCGGGTGGACGAGCTGCTCTCCCCGGAGCAGCTGATTGACGCGGTGGAGCGGCACCTGGGCCGCCCGTGCAGAAACGCCGTGATCTACTCCGGAACCCTGCCCACCAAGGACGGCATGATCTGCGGCGAGAGGTTTGAGTACGAGATGGAGGACCCTGTTCTGAACCGGAAAATGGCCTCGAGCTACCGCCTGAAGCGGCTGCCCGAGCCCAGAGAGTGACGGCCGTTTCCGGAAAGCTGCTGTGTATTCCGCTTGCCGGAGTCCGCTGAAGGACAGCGCCTTGGGCAAGTAAAAATATTAAGGAGGATGAACATGAAGGATAAAGAGTACGATCAGATTATCCGGTCTCTGTCCTGGTCGGCCGGGCCGGGCTGTCACGGGGGCTGCGGCGTGGACCTGTACATCAAGGACGGCAAGCTGGAAAAGGTGGAGGGGGTGGAGGACCACCCCTACAACATGGGCACCCTGTGCCCCCGGGCGCTGGCCATGAAAGAGTTTATCTACCACAAGGACCGCATCACCAAGCCCCTGCTGCGCACCGGAAAGCGGGGAGAGGACAAGTGGAAGGAGATCTCCTGGGACGAGGCGTACGACTACATCGAGAAGAACATGCGCTCTCTGGCGGAGAAGTACGGTCCCGAGACCATGGCCTTCATCCAGGGGACCGGACGGGACGCCGGAGGCTGGCTGTGCCTGCTGGCCTATAACTACGGCTCCCCCAACTGGATTCAGAGTCTGAACGGAAACGCCTGCTACCACCCCCGGCTGAACTCCATGAAAATCACCATGGGGGACTACGTGGCGCCGGACGCCTCCCAGTTCTGCGACAAGCGGTACAACGACGAAAATTGGAAGCTGCCCGACGTGTACATGGTTTGGGGGCAGAACCCCGTGGCCACCTGCAACGACGGCAACCACGGCCACTGGATTATCCATTGTGCCGAGCTGGGCTCCAAGCTGATCGTGGTGGACCCCTGCTATACCTGGCTGGCCTCCCGGGCTGCGGTGTGGCTTCAGCTGCGCCCCGGCACCGACGGCGCGCTGGCCCTGGGGATGCTGAACGTGCTGATCAACGAAGAGCTCTACAACAGGGAGTTTGTAGAGAAGTGGACCTACGGCTTTGACAAGCTGAAGGAGCGGGTGCAGCAGTACAGCCCGGAGTGGGCGGCGGAGGTCACCGGCGTTCCGGCGGAGAAGATCCGCCAGGCCACCCGCATCTACGCCCAGGCCAATCAGGCCGCCCTGCAGTGGGGCGTGCCGGTGGACATGGCCCCCGAGGGGCTGACCGTGGCTACCGCCATCAGCTATCTGTGGGTGCTCACCGGCAATGTGGACAACCCCGGCGGAATGGCCATCATCAAAAACGCCTTCGGCGTGACGCCCTATCCCATGAGCCAGGACTCGATCATGGAGATGTACGGCGACGCCATGCCCCCGGAGCAGCTGGGCAAGAAGATCGGCGGCGACGAGTTCCCCATCGCCAAGGAGTTCCACTGGAGGGCCCACGCGGACAAGCTGGTGGAGGCCATGGATACGGGCAAGCCCTACCCCGTCAAGGGCTCCTGGATTGCCGGCACCAACTTCCTGTGCGGAGCGGCCAACCCCCGGTACTGGATGAACGCCTTTTTGAAAAACGAGTTCAACGTGGTGGTGGATCTGTTCAAGACGCCCACCGCCATGGCCCTGGCTGACATCATTCTGCCTGCGGCTACCTTCCCGGAGCGGGAGGGCGTGCGGGCCTGGTGGACCCCCCTGTGTGCCCAGCGCAAGGCCATCACGGTGGACGAGTGCCGCAGCGACGGGCAGATCTGCTTTGATATGGCCAAGCGGCTGAACCCCAACTTCAAGTGGGAGACCATGGAGGACCTGTTCCACTTCTGGCTGGAGAAGTCCGGGGTCACCCTGGAGCAGCTGCGGGAGAAGAGCTGGATTTCCCCGCCGGACGGCCACCCCACAAAGCCCTATTACCGCTATGAGAAGGGTCTGCTCCGCCCGGACGGCCAGCCCGGCTTCAACACCCCCACCGGGAAGATCGAGCTGTACTCTACCCACTTTGAGCGCTGGGGCTACGACCCCCTGCCCTCCTACACCGAGCCGGTGTACAGCCCCGTCAGCACGCCGGAGCTGGC
>CATJRT010000456.1 GCA_949742895.1 uncultured Eubacteriales bacterium
ACTCTACCCTCCACGCCGGGAAGGTGGCCGCCTATGTGAACCTGTGCCTCGCCATCTCCGCCCAGGCTATCGCCCAGCGCAGCACCGTCATGCGCAAAACGCAGAGCGAGAACGAGCTGTTCACCTTCCGGGTCTGGCTGGTGCGGCTGGGGCTAAACGGGGACGAGTTCAAGCACACCCGTGACCATTTACTTGCCCACCTGGAGGGAGACAGGGCGTGGCGCCACGATAAGGACAGCTACGAGGTCAATCAGAAGAAGAAAAAACACCGTGAAAGTGAGAGATGACAATGAAAATCTGTATTGACGAGCGCACCTACGAGGGCAGCTCCGCGGAGATCATGGAGCAGCTTCGGCAGCAGACCTTTGATCCCACTGAGTACCCGGACACGGAGAGTTACATCTACCAGCTTCGGAGCAACTTCATCCGCACCACCGGCATGGACTGCCCCCTGCCGGACTCCGGTGTGGAGCAGCAGGCCCGGGCTATGTTCGCCCATCTGGCCAAGGCCGGGGTGCTGGTCATTCTGGAGGAGGACTGAAATGGAAAATACCTTGTATTTCGCCTACGGCAGCAACATCAACCTGGGGCAGATGGCGTACCGCTGCCCGGATGCCACTGTGGTGGGACCGGTGGTGCTGGAGGGCTGGGAACTGCTGTTCCGCCGGGGCGGCTTCGCTACCATCGCCCCCAAGGAGGGTGAACAGGTCCAGGGCCTGCTGTGGAGTATCACGCCGGAGTGTGAGCGATCTCTGGACCGCTACGAGGGCTATCCCCGCTTCTACGACAAGCGGATGGTGACTGTCCGGGACAGCGAGGGCCGCTCCCTGTCTGTCATGGCCTACATCATGGATGAGCGGTTCCGGGAGCCGATGCTGCCGACCAAGTCCTACTACGATGGCATTCTGGAGGGCTACCGGCAGGCTGGTCTCCCGGTAGCTGCTTTGAAAAAGGCGTGGGAACACGCTGTACGGGAAGTATATCAGGAGACAATGCGCATCAACAGTGAGGCCGTTGCCCGCGCAAAACCGCAGAAAGGACGCGGCCGCCATGAGCGATAAAACCATCCGCGTACTGGTAGCGGAGCCGCTGAAGCCCTGCGAGGTGCGGGAGATTCCCGACACCCTGTACGCCATGCGGCAGATCGTGGGCGGCGACATCAAGGCTGTCACGTCCCTTCGGAATGCGTCCGCCATTGTCTGCAATGAGAACGGAAAACTCCTGGATCTGCCCTGCAACCGTCCGCTGCTGGATGAGAGCGGGCTGATCCCGCTGGATATCCTCCATGGCACATTCTTTATAGCCGGCATAAGCGGGGAGCATTTTGTCTCTTTGACGGACGAACAGATCCAGCACTACAAAGACCTCTATGACAACGCCGTAGTTTTGACAGCGGAGCGGCCTGAGAGGCAGCCGGAGATTGTGCCGGAAGCTGCCATGCCGCACTTCGCCGTAGGCTGCCTGTTGTCCTTTCGCTTTACCCGAGAGGATCTGGAGAGTTCTGTACTGCAAGATGCGTTCATCAGCCACATCACGGGGATATTCAACAGTGATACGGCTCTGGTGGAACGGACGGTGGGCGATCTGCATGTTGCCTTCCAAGGCCGCTGCGCTGAAGTGTGGTATACGTTTGCCAGACGGGACAAGGACGCGGCCAGCGCCGAAGTGTTCTCGGAACAATGTGTGAGGGCTGTACAGGACCAATTGGAGGGATTCGGCTGTCAATTAGAAAAAATCGAGTGTTTTGCGGAGAAGTTGGAGCCGGATCTTGGGCGAGATCCGGCCAGAGACCGTGGGACGCAGGGAAAACAGAGGAAGGGGGGCCACCATGACCGATAGCGCCGCGAGAAGGGAGGGCGCGTATGCCCGCTTATGACCTGTCCAGCATCAGGGCGGTGGCCGCCTCCGCCGAACTGGCCCGTGTCCGTGCCAACCGGGAGCCGAATCAGGACAGCTACAACGCCGCATGGCTCCACGGCTATGCTGACGCGCTGGCCAATGTGGCCGATGCGTTGGAACCCCAGCAGGAACTGATGGACGCCATTATCGGCTACATGGGAGAGCAGCACGACAGCGCCGAACTGTACGACATCCTCCATGAGGCCCTGGCCATGTCCGACAAGGACATCCTGTCCCTGGGCTTTGATCTGCCCCGGTGCAGGGAACAGCTCCAGCATGAAGCATCTGAACAAAAAAAGAAGAGAGGGAGCCGCTATGAAAGATAATTGCACTCTGACCGCCGAATCGGTCACCGAGGGCCACCCGGACAAGCTGTGCGACGCTATTGCCGACAGTGTCCTGGACGCCTGCCTGGGCAGCGACCCCGCCGCCCGCGTGGCCTGCGAGGTCATGGCCACCGCAGGCAAGATTATCGTGGCCGGGGAGATCACCGCCAGGAAGCTGCCGGACATCCCCGCCATCGTCTGCCGCACTGTGCGGGAAACCGGCTATGGGTCGGACTATGAGGTGGAAGTCATCACCCACGACCAGAGCGGCGACATCGCCGGTGCGGTGAATGGTGAGGCCCAGATGGGAGCGGGAGACCAGGGCATCATGTACGGCTACGCCTGTTCGGAAACGCTCCAGCTCCTGCCCCTGCCCG
>CATJRT010000457.1 GCA_949742895.1 uncultured Eubacteriales bacterium
ATCACTTGGGTATTGATGCATTTTCCCCAGCTCCCGCTTGTTTTTTCCTATTATCTCCCACCCCGCCATTTTTGTCAAAAGATTTTAAACAGGCTCTAAGTTCAATCGGAGTGCGACAACACCGAATCACCTCGCCTTGCCAGTGTCAGCCCCGTCACCGACTTTGCTCCAGCCTGCCGGAGAAGGAAGGCGCACTCAGACAGGGTGGCTCCGCTGGTGGCGACATCGTCCACCAGAACCACTCGTTTGCCCGACAGCTCCAGACGCTCCGCCAGAGCATAGGCCCCGCTGACATTGGCCCGCCGGACAGCGCGGGAGCGTTGACCCCGGCGGCTGTATTCATAGACGGGACGCACATCAAGGCCAACGCGAGCCTGAACAAAAAAATCAAACAGGAAGCGCCAGTAGCAGCAAAACGGTATCGGGATGAGCTGCTGGCAGAGATCAACGCAGATCAGGAAGCCCATGGGCAGAGGCACTTCGATGATGTTTACGATAAAGCAACACAGACCTTCCCGGAAATCGAGACCATCGTGGCGGGTTCTGCTTATTAAGTCCCCGCATATCTGCCAAAAAGTGTTTGAGAATGGCCGGGTGCTGTCCACCGCGCACAAGCGCCCGCAGACTCAGAACGCATGAGCCGCAAAAGCTGGCCCGATGGAAAGCCTTCCGTCCCTCCCTTCCTCTGGCTACCATTCTACCTCTCCATTTCAGAACCCGGATGCTCTTTCGAGTATCCCGGTTCTTCGACAGGCTGTGGGCCGCAGGACATCCTGCGGCCCTCTTATCCAACTGCACCACAGCGGGCATAACAGGAGCGGAGGAATCCGCCTGCGCCAGGGCGTACAGCCGCTGGGCCAGATCGGCGCGGGTAACAGTGGCGGCTCCCGTGTCATAGAGATCCGCATTCTTCTCCGCCAGAGCCGCGTAGCGGCCCAGCATCAGATTGAGTTCTTCACTGGTGACCATCCGGTCGGGCATAAAGCGGCCACTGCCGTCGCCCTGAACGATGCCGTTCTCAGACGCCCAACCCACATAGCCAGAGTACCAGGAGTTGGGTACAACATCGGTAAACGCGTTGGCCTCCGCCTCTTCCGCCCCGGCCATGCAGCCCAGAACGGTGACAGCCATGGCGCGGGTAACGGTATCCTGGGGTCCGAACTTGCCGTCGCCAATGCCGTCCATAATTTTCCCGGCGGATAGGTACTCCACCGCCTCGGCATAGGCCGCATTGGCAGGCACATCGGAGTAGGAGGGCATATCCGCCGCAAATGCGCCGGTAACCAGCATGGATGCGGCCATACAACCAGCCAGCGCCAGCGACAATGTTTTCTTCAACTTTTTCATACTTTTCCCCTTTTAGTGAGTGATTCAGGTCTTTTCCCGCACAGGATCAGGCGCGGCTGCTGTCCTTTGGGTCTTCGAAGCCCAGCACCCAGGTCAGCGCGAAAGACAGGACGATGGAAATACCGGCACAGATGCAGGCCATGATAATGTTGCTGGAGTTCGCGGCATTCACAAAGATAGGCAACGCGAGCAGAGAGGGCCCCGCAAAGGCGGTGGCTTCCACGTGCATGATGCCGGCAATGAGGCCAGTGATGGCATTGGACGCAACCAGAGCAATCAACGGCTTTTTCAGCGGCATAACCACACCGTACAGGCCCGGCTCGGTCACGCCCGCCATCAGGGCGGACACGCCGGAGGAGAAACCAAGCTGCTTCAATCCGCTGTTCCTGGATTTGATCCAGACTGCGGCGCATACGCCGCCGATCCCCACATTAGAGATAAGCATGGCGGGTAGCATCAGGGATTCGCCCGCGCCGACCGGAGGAAGAGCGGCGAACACCACGGGGATGAAGGACCAGTGCATACCGGTCATGACGATGAAGGGCATAGCTGCAGCCATGATGATGTACGCCGCGATGCTGACATGGGACTGGATCTGCACCAGCAGCCAGCTCAGGCCCCCGCCGATGAAAGAACCCAACGGGCCAAGGATAATGAAGGCGATGGGGCTGGAGATCAGGATGATGAGCATGGGCCTGAGGAAGTTCTTGGTGAAGGCTGGGGTGATCTTGTCGATACCCTTCTCAATCCAGCTCATAGCGTAGGCGGTAAGAATGGCGGGGATCAGGCTGGAGGAGTAGTCGAAGCTGGTGACGGGGAGGCCCAGGAAGTTGATGCCGCCCTCCGCGCCAGTCAGCGCGATGAAGTTGGGGTGGAGCAGGATGGCCACCACAGCGGTGACCAGCACCGGATTTGCGCCGAATTTCCGTCCGGCGGAAAACGCCACCAGTACAGGCAGGAAATAGAATGCGGTGTTGCCGATGACGGTCATGAGCTGCATGGTCTGGCTCTCTGCGGGGATAAACCAGCCCAGGATAATGTTCAGCACCTGGATCATGCCCGCGCCGATGATGGCGGGAATGACCGGGGACATGGAGCCTGAAATGGCGTCCAAGATGGCGTTGACGATCCGGGATGCGATGTTGCCACCCTTGGCAGGGGCCGGGGCGCTGCCACACTGGTCGAAAAAGCTGCCCAGCTTGCAGAATTCCTTATAGCACTTTGCTACCTCGTTTCCGATGACAATCTGGTACTGTCCAGCCTTTTTCATCAGGCCCACCACGCCTTTGATGGCTTTGACTTCGTCATCGTTGACGATGCTCTCGTCCTTCAGGGTCAGGCGCAAGCGGGTCATGCAGTGGTTCACGCTGACGATGTTGGCTTCTCCGCCCACCTTGGCCAGAATCTCTTTCGCGGTCGTTGCGTAGTTCATGAAATTCCCTCCTTGTAATTCTCTCTTGGTTTTGGGTCCGGCTTATTTTATACAGCCGCACGTTACCGCCTAAAATACAAAAATGACCTTCGGCGCAGGGCAGTATCCTGCCCGCGTAGAAGGTCATGCCCCCGGCTTTATGGGGTTACAATCCATTTATATCGTATTTTTGCTGCACACCCGGTTGATATGCAGAATCAGGTAGAGCTTTTCTTCCTTGGCCAACTCAATGGACCAGTTATTTTTATAGTACTCGCCGATCTTGTCCACACAAGCAGTGGATGCCCCGGCGGGTCCGCTCGATGGCGAAGGCGACATGGTCGGCCAGCGTTAAAATCAGGTTGGCGCTGGTGGCATAGGGCAGGCGGTCCTGTATGCTCTCCATCTGGCGAGCGGTAAACTGCACCACCTCAGCAGGGATGTCGTTGAGCAGCGGTATGCACTGGCTGCTTACATTGTAAAAGGTACGGTTGATTTTGCTCAGGTCTGTCAGCTCATAGGGCGTTTGCGGAAAGCCAATGCCTTTCCCAAAGGCAATCAACTCCCGCTGATTGCCTTCCCGGCAGATTGCCACATTGTTATTGATCTTTTTTGTGACAATCATGGCTGCACTCCTTTTTCATGAACCCAAGTCCATAAAAAAATCTCTCTGAAGCACACAAGGCGACCCTGCGGTCACACTGGTAATACCTCAAAGAGAGTAACAATCTATAAATTTATGATACTAAAACGGACTGTTTCTGTCAATGGGCATAATCCACAGGAAAACCAATCTTTTTTCGTCGTTTTACACAATCAAGTGCCGCGGCCAGCCAACGCCGGCGGGTATTTGGGCAATTTACAGCCGGCTGTCCTCGATCTGTCATCATTATAAACCAGATGGAATCCCCTTGAGAAGTTCCATCTGGTTATAAGGTTTGAACCTTTAGGTTTTAACTGCCTGCCGCAATTCTGGTAATCATTGTACTGACACATTGGTGCAGCGGAAATGGTGACAGCAAAATGCCCAAGCTAAAAAACTCTTCGTATTTATTCAGAGAATAAATACGAAAAGTGTGTTTTTACAGCGTGAAATCCTCATCCTTGAAACGCCCAAAATCAGCTCTCACCGGCTTGGGCGGGGTACGCTTCAGAGGGTCGTAGCGAAAACCCCGGCAAGAACCAGAGGGGGACACCACGCCCTTTTTCACACAGATCACCCGCTCGCCATCCAGCGGGGTGCCCCGTTGGCAATAGGCGCAGCGGGGGTCGATATCCTTTTGAAACAGCATGGCGTCCTCCTCATTCGTTCCTCTGTTGTACTCTCTTGCATTATAGCGGATTGCGCGATATTTTTCCACATCTTTTTCGCCACAGTACCCCGCACAGCGTAGTAAGGGCCAGCCAGCCCCCGAATGCTGCCAGCGTGGACGCCGCCAGCGCAGTGGAAAAATCCATTGCGGCAATGGATGCCGTCTGCTCCGCCAGGTAGTCGGACACCGGAGCTGACAGGGGAAACAGCCGGGCCAGCCCCCAGGT
Organism: uncultured Eubacteriales bacterium; assembly: GCA_949742895.1. The sequence goes on from CATJRT010000457.1 coordinate 4,298, forward strand.
AAGGGCGGCGGCAATCAGCCCGTGGCACAGCTTGCCTGCCAGATATACCCGGGCAGACAGCCCGCTGTCCACCAGAAAAGACAGCACCTGGCAATGGACAGATATCCCAGCCCAGCCCAGCATGAACGCCGCCATGGACGCCCGTCCGGCAAGCTGTGCGCTCCCCTGGAGGGAGGACACCCCGGAGGACAACTCCAGCAGCCCTGCTACCAGCCGCCGCGCCCACTCCGGCTGGAACCCGGCCATGGACAGCAGCGCCGCCAGCGCGTCCAGCACACCATAAACAGACATAAGCCGGAGCACGACTGAGAAAAACACCACAAAAGCGCAGATATTCAATGTACTTTGCAGCGAACGCACCACCGCCCCGGTGAAGGCCGCAGGAACTGTGACGATCTGGATAGGCTTGGACCGGGCGCGGGCGGGGTGCGCCTCCTCCCGCCCGCCGTAGAAGCGGAACAGCAGACCAACCAAAATCGACGCCAGGGCATGGGTGGCATAGAGCAGCAGACCCACCCGGCTGTCCCCGAACACCCCTGCACCCACCACACCCAGGATAAAGGCGGGGCCAGAGTTGTTGCAGAAGGCCAACAGGCGCTCCGCCTCCGTTTGGGAGCACAGCCCCTGCTCATAGAGCTGGAGGGCGGTGCGGGCCCCCACAGGATAGCCGCCAATGAAGCCCAGCGCCACCGCTAATCCGCAGCTCCCGCTCACCCGAAACAGGGGGCGCATCAGCCCCTCCAGCGCCCGACCCAGGTAGGCTGCAAGGCCCAGATCCACCACCATGGAGGCCATCACAAAAAAGGGGAACAGGGATGGGACAATAACATTGAAGCACAGGGTCAGCCCATCCTTTGCCCCGGCAATGGCATCTGTCGGAGCAGCCACCAGCCCCGCCGTAGCGATAAGCAGGGCCAGCCCCGTCAACGCGTCCCGCACCTTTTTTTCCCGCAGCAGCCGCAGCATCCGCCTCACCCCCGTGGGGAAAGGATATGCGGCGGCAGCGGCAAACCTGCCTGTCCGAAAAAAATTTTCAGAACCTGTATTCACAGCCGGAGATGCCGAATGGGCGAGGACTCCTTCCCGTCAGGCGAGGTGGGCTTTCGCAGGAAAAATTGCGTTTATTTCAAGAAATCACAACGACGCATGGCGTGAAAAGGCCCGCCCAGGCGGCGTATTGAGGTTGTGGATGCAGGTTCTCAGTCCTGGTTCATCCTGTCCACATAATCTCGGCTTTTTGCGGTCATCTCCACCCACGCGGGGCGGAAGCCGCTCTTCACCGCGTTGCGCACCGACCGGATGTTGCACCAGGCGGCGCAGTAGAAGGGAACCTTCCCCGCCCTGAATATCTCCACCGCCAGTTGGCTGGTGAGGGCGCAGGCGATCCCCTGCCGGCGGTACTCCGGCAGCACGTCCACCCCGATCTGCCACATGGTGTCGCAATCCGCAGAGCAGGCAGCGAAGCCAACCAGCCGGCCCCCGTCGTAAGCCCCTATACCCAGCACGTCCAGCTCCTTTCGCTTTTCGCACAGGGCATTGCTCCATACGTCTATGTACAGCGGCGCAAAGTTCTCCTGATGCAGCAGCCGGGTAGGATAGGGACAGGGCAGCGGGCGCAGCGCGTCCACGTCCGGGAGGAAATACTCCGCCATAAAGCAGATACGCAGGCCGCGCTCTTCCAACCCGTCGCTGAGTACATGGAGGTTGGGCGTCTCGAAGCAGTGCTCCGCCGGATAGCGGTGCAGATAATCCTCCGCCAGTCCCCGGCTTCCCTTCGACACCGACGCCACCACGTTGTCCCCGTAGGAGATCAGGTGGCAGTCGAAGGGCAGCTCCAGATATTTTCTCGCCCCCGGATCAGGCCGGGACAGCACCGTCACCGGCTCCCCCCGCAGGAAATCCTCCGGCGCACAGCCCGCGTCGATGGCCGACTGCTCCAGGGCCGTCTCCAATATGCTCCGGTTCGTAAAGCCTATACGTTCCATGGCCATTCACCTCTGTACCTCATTCTATCCCTTGGAAGCCGCCCCGTCAAGGAGTTCCCCGTGGCTTTCACCCTTGGCATTTGTCGAAAACTGTGGTATACTGTAAAAAAATGAGCGGAGGGCGACCCTATGCAGCACGAGATCACCGAACGGATACCACTGCTGGATGAAAAAGGGAATTTGACCCAGGCAGGCTACGCCAAACGCCTGCTGCCCGTCTACGACCGGAAAAAAGTCCGGGGCGGTCTCACACGGCTGAAGGAGTGGGACTACTACTATGTGGGCAACGACCGCTTTGGCGTGGCCCTCACCATCGCGGACAACAGCTATATGGGGCTGGATTCCGTCTCCTTCCTGTCCTTTGAGGACACGCCGTGGCAGATCACCAAAAGCCCCATGCGGCCCTTTCCCATGGGGGGCACCGGCCTGCCTGCCACCTCAGCTGAGGGCGTCACCGCCAGCTCTGGGAAAAAGCACGCCCTGGTGTTCGTGGTGGAGGACGGCAAACGGATGCTCACTGCCCACATGGACAATTTCAAGGATGGACAAGCCATCGACGTGCGCCTCACCCTAACGGACGAGCCGGAGGAGTCCATGGTCATCTGCACCCCCCTCGGCAAACCGGGGCACTTCTACTACAACCAGAAGATCAACTGTATGCGGGCCAGCGGGTCGGTGAAGATCGGCAGCGACCTCTACCTGTTCCGCCCCGTGGACTCCTTCGGCGTGCTGGACTGGGGCCGGGGGGTGTGGACCTACCACAACACCTGGTACTGGGGCTCCGCCTCCGGGTCGGCGGACGGGGAGCCCTTCGGCTTCAACATCGGCTATGGCTTTGGGGACACCTCTGCCGCCACGGAAAATATGCTGTTCTACAAAGGCAGGGCCCACAAGCTGTCCCAGGTGCGGTTCGACATACCCATGCGGGACGGGAAGGAGTGCTATATGCGCCGCTGGCGGTTTACCAGCGACGACGGCCGGTTCGAAATGAGCTTCGAGCCGGTCATCGACCGGGCCGCGTGTACCGACGTCAAGCTCATCAAGAGCGACCAGCACCAGGTATTCGGGCGGTTCTCCGGCACGGCCACGTTGGACAACGGGACGGTCCTGCACATCGAGGATTTGATGGGCTTTGCGGAAAAGGTGGAAAACAGGTGGTGAAAGAACGCCGGACGAATTTTCGTCCGGCGTTCTTTATGCTTGCAATAACGGTCTGATTCTGCTATAATCGACCTGAAAAACAAAAATGCGGCAGCTTGCGGGTGTTGGCGCACCCACAAGCCTGCGCAGGTGCCAATTCACCTACACAACGACCGAAAGGCCGCACCGCATGGAGATATTATACGATATTCCGGCCTTTGACGCAAGGGGCGGCTTTTGTCATTGTATCTTTCTGCGGCGGTGTGCATGAGAGCTTTGCTTCTTACGCTGTGTGGGTCTGTCCTGCACAGCGTTTTTGTTTTTCACCCGGCCCTCGGGGGCGCAGGCCCCCGGGACCGCCGCGGTGAAAAAACATTAAGGAGGAGTCCCAAATGAAGAAAACCCACAGTATTAGCGCATTTCTGGCCGGAGTACTGGCCACCCTGCTCCTGACGAGCGCAGTTCCATCCGCCGTAGCCGCGTCGGGGCGGAGCGTCACCATCTTCCCCGGCGTGACCATCTACCTGGACGATGTGAAGCTCGACCCCACCGACGCCAACGGCAAGCCCGTGGAGGCGTTCATCTACAACGGCACCACCTATCTGCCGGTGCGTGCGGTGAGCGAGGCCCTGGGCAAGCCGGTACAGTGGGACGGCAAGACCCACAGCGTGTATATCGGGAAGCATTCCAGCGACAAGCCCGCCGTCATGCTCAGGGACCTGGACTATTTTTCCGGCGACCATACGCTGTATTACGCAGATAGCCAAAACGACAATACCGGAGTCACACATTTGAACTGTATTACACGCGGGCTTGACCGCACTTATCTGATCGATGGCCAATACAGCGCTTTGTCCGGTGTGTTATATCAAAAGTACGGATGGCGTGCCATGTCCGGCGAGGTCAAACTCAACGTTTACGGTGATGGAGCGCTTATTTACAGCTATACATACGATGGGACCGGCCTGCGCCCAGTCCCGTTCAACGTCGATCTTACCGGTGTGCTTGAACTGCGCGTAAAGTTTACAACAACTGAGCGGTATAGCAATGATAGCGACGCCTATAGCGGCGTATTTGCCCTGGGCGACGTGGGCCTGTGGACCTGAGCGGCCCCGGCCGCCACCCCCTCCGCCGACCCGCTGGAGGAAGCCCGGCTTGAGCTGCACCATGCCCGGGAGAACTATGGCTATGCTGCGGAGGAGCTGCGCCTTGCTGTGGAGGACGCCCGTGCGCTGCTGGACGCAGGGAAGGATGACGAGCCGGGCCTTGTGGAGCTGCTGGAAAACGACCTGTCCGATGCGGAACAGGCGCTGGAAGCTCCCGAACCGTCCGCCCCGGAGGACAGCGGAGCAGAGATACAGGCCCTGGCACAGGCGGTCCGGGAGGAGACGGACTACCTGCGGGAGCTGGAAAGCAATATCCGGTATGACATGGAGCTGCTCGCTTCCGACCGGGAGGCGCGGGCCTTGCAGGGCCTGACGGCGCAGCCCGTCCTCACCGGTACAGCGGAGACGGCCAACGGCTATAAGGCGGAGTACACCATCTCCGTCACCCGCTGGTTCCAGGCGTCCGACGCAGAGACCCTCCAGTCCGCCTGGGAGGGGGTGGGCGGCAAGGACGGCTATCCCGCCGTCAGCCGGTTTCACGCTTCCACCAACGACGGCTTTTCCGAGGCCAACGCCGCCATCGCCTTTGGCACGGTGGCCTTCCGCAACACGACTGAGGGCTTTAACTTCACGGAGGAGAACCCAATCTCCTTTACCGTGCCCCTTTCCGTGGCGATTGACCAGAAATACGGCATCAATTCCCCTCAAATCTACATCCAGTACTCTGAGCCAAAGACCTTGTCCTTCAAGGACTCGGTCAGCTTTGTCCCACTGATGAAGAAAAACAATTGGGGGCCGGTGCCGTTCATGCTGATTGTGCCCAACGCCTTCAACCCCAACGATCCGGAGGGGGCGGTGCTGGAAACCCTGGAGTTTTCTGCTTGGTACGGCGGACAGAGCTTTACCATTGCGCCATCCTGGTAAGGCCCGAAAATTCTATGAACGCGTCCCCGGCATCTGCCCGGGGGCGTGTTTTTTCCTCCTCCGGCCTGCGGATGGAGGAGGGTTTTGATTTTCTGCTTTAACGCAGAAAATTTTTTCGCCGAAAGGGGTTGACAAACGGAGCTGTCCTGCGTATAATAAGTCACAACAACCAAACAGCACAAACCTGTGACGGAGAGAAGTACCCGGCGCGGCAGACCTTCAGAGAGCCCCCGATGGTGGGAACGGGGCGGCGAGCGGCTGGCGAATG
>CATJRT010000458.1 GCA_949742895.1 uncultured Eubacteriales bacterium
ATCGGTCCAGCGGTGGGCGGAGTTGTTGGACACCACCGGGCACTCGTGCCGGGCGTATTCCTCCTCCAAAGCCCTGATCTCATCCTTCTTCATGTCCACGGCGGAGAACACGAAGTCCACCATGGAGGCGATCTTCTCCACGTCGTCCTGGGCGCTGAGCAGCACCAGGTTCTTGGCTTCGTCGGGAATGGGAACTTCCATGGCCCAGCGGCCGACCACCGCGTCTTCGTACCGCTTGCCCGCAGAGCGGGGACTGGCGGCCACTGCGGTGAGCTGGAACCAAGGATGGCCGTTCATCAGGGTGACGAACCGCTGGCCCACCATGCCGGTGGCGCCGATGACGCCTACTTTATATTTTTCCATATCAAAAAACCTCCTGTCCGCCCCGGCGCAGGCCGGAGGGCGGCTACGTACCCGGTTCGCAGGCAAATTAGGGCTTGCGGCACCCGGACGAATACGCTATAATAAAATATTGTCGAAAAGGCTGGCAATGCAAAAAGCATTACCTATTAAATATAACATTAACACGCTAAAGTGTCAATTTTGTGCCGCCCTCAGAAGTGGAGAAATGGAGAACCTTATGAAACGGAAATTCGTGCAAATTGCAGCATTGTGCCTTGCGCTGGTCCTGCTGACGCCCTGTGGCACGGCCAGCGCCGCGCAGCCGGCGGAGCAGTCCTCCGGTCTGGAAAACCGGATCATCCGGGTGGGGCTGTACTACGCCAGCGACGTCATGGACGGAGCCAACCTGCTCAATTCGGTTGGGTCCGGCTACCGTCTGGGGTATTTTGACGGAGAAAACCAGTTTGTGCAGCTGGGCAGCACGGAGGAAAAGGCCATCTCGGTGGTGGAGACACAGAACGTGGGCTACGGCGCCTACGACGGATACAACGGCTACCACATGGAGCTGGCCGGCAGCGCCAAGGTGACGGTGGGCTGCTACCATCTGGAGCTGCCGGGGACCTATGCCGGTTTCGCCGGGGCTCAGGCGGCGGCATCTGCCTATGAAGGCGGTTTCCCGGCCTGCATCGGCGGCGTGTTTTACGCCAGGGTGGGCAATTATACCACGCGGGCTCAGGCGGTGGCGGCCCAGGAAGCCCTGGCGGCCCAGGGTGTGGAGACGGCGCTGCGGGGTACCTCTGAGTACGGCGTCAGCGTGGTGATCACTGGAACCAGCACCATCATTTTCCAGTACGATGACCTGGGCAAGGGCACTGGTGTGGGGGTTATGCCCAACCAGACGGATGAGGGCGGGGACTACGTGACCATTTTCCACGACAACAGCTGGCGGGGCGGCTTCCGTTACGAGCGGGTGAACGGCGGCGACCTGACGGTGGTGAACATGATAAAGCTGGACGACTACGTGAAGGGCGTGGTGCCCCACGAGATGAGCAATTCCTGGCCCATCGAGGCGCTGAAGGCCCAGGCCGTCGCGGCCCGCAGCTATGCCCTCTCCCTGGGCAGCAAGCACAGTAGCTATCACTTCGACATCTGCCCTGAGACCCACTGTCAGGCGTACTCCGGCCTGAAGCGGGCGGGCGCCAACTCCGACGCGGCGGTGGACCAGACCATGGGGCAGGTGGCCGTTTACAACGGCAGGATCGCACAGACCTCCTACTATTCCAGCAACGGCGGGGCCAGCGAGAGCTCCTCCACCGTTTGGGGCGGAAACCAGGCCAACTACCCCTATCTGGTGGGCAAGGCGGACCCCTATGAGGCGTCCGCCCCCATACCCAGCTACAGCTATACACGGAGCTATACCGCCGCCGAGCTGGCAAACATACTCAACGCCAGGGGCAACGCCGTGGGGGACGAGGTGGTTTACGCCAAGGTGTCCTCCTACACCGCCTCCGGCAACCCCGCTGGGGTGACCTTCACCGGTAGCAACGGCAAGAGCTATACCCTCACCGCCCGGCAGATGGTATCTGTGTTCGGACTGCGCTCCTACCGCTACGAGGTGTTCGACGGGAGTATCGGGGACGAGACCGTCGTGGTCAACGGGACCGCTGTCAGCCCCTCCGGGCTGTACGCCATCGACGGCAGCGGCAATATCACGGCTGTCGGAGGGGACGCCTATGTCATCACCGGAAGCGGGACGGCCCAGCTCCAGCCCCAGGGGGGCGGCGGGGGCGGGACCTCCAGCGTCATCACCTTTTCCGGCAAGGGCTGGGGCCACAACGTGGGCATGAGCCAGTGGGGCGCTTACGCCATGGCCCAGCAGGGGCATACTTATTTGGAGATCCTTCAGTTCTACTATACTGGAATCACGGTGGGATATATGTGAAAACTTCCGATTTTTATTTCGACCTGCCCCCGGAGCTGATTGCCCAGACACCCCTGGAGCGGCGGGACGGCTCCCGCCTGCTCACACTGGACAAGGCTACGGGGGAGATCCGGCATATACACTTTTACGACCTGCCCTCCCTGCTGCGCCCCGGAGACTGCCTGGTTCTCAACGACAGCCGGGTGCTGCCCGCCCGGCTCGTCGGGAAACGGGCGGGG
>CATJRT010000459.1 GCA_949742895.1 uncultured Eubacteriales bacterium
CCTGCTCCAGTTTACCCGGGCTGAGGCGTCCATCCGCCGTGTGTTCGAGGTGCTGGATACCCAGTCCGGCATCCAGGACGGCACCCAAACCGGCCTGCCCGCCCCCAGGGGTCGGGTGGAGTTCCGGGATGTGTCCTTCAGGTACCAGACCGCTGGAGCGGGAGAGGACGTGCTCCGGCACGTCAGCCTGACGGCGGAGCCTGGGCAGCTTGTGGCCATCGTGGGCGGCACCGGCACGGGCAAGTCCTCCCTGGTGAACCTGATCCCCCGGTTCTACGACGTGACGGAAGGCCAGGTGCTGGTGGACGGTGTGGACGTGCGGGATTACCCCCTGGAGGCGCTGCGCAGCAGGATTGGCATGGTGCTGCAAAACAACGTGCTGTTTTCCGGAACCATCCGGGAAAACCTGCTCTGGGGCAACGGGAACGCCACCGAGGAGGAGCTGATTCAGGCCGCCAAGGACGCCCAGGCGTATGACTTCATCATGTCCTTCCCCGACGGCTTCGACACCTGGCTGGAGCAGGGGGGCGTGAACGTGTCCGGCGGGCAGAAGCAGCGGCTTTGTATCGCACGGGCCATGGTGCGCAGGCCCGCCGTCCTCATCCTGGACGACTCCACCTCCGCCGTGGACTCCGCCACCGAGGGGCGCATCCGGGAATCCTTCCGGGAAAACCTGAAGGACACCACCGTCATCCTCATCGCCCAGCGCATCAGCTCGGTACAGCACGCCGACCGGATCGTGGTGCTGGACGAGGGGGCCGTCAGCGCCGTTGGGACCCACGACGAGCTGATGGAGCACAGCGAAATATACCGGGAGATCTTTGAATCCCAGCAGGAAGGAGTGAGCGGGGCATGAGCGGACCAGGAAAAGGAGGGCCGGGCGGCAGGCACAACGGGCCAAGGGGTGGCTACGGAAAGCCTGAGAACCTGTTCGGAACCCTGCTGCGCACGGTGAAGTACATCGCCAACCGGCCCCTGCTGCTCGCCGCAGCGCTGACCTGCGTGGTGGTTTCCGCCGTGCTGGGGGTAGCGGCCACCTATATGCAGAAGCCCATCATTGACGATATCACCCTGGCCTTTGCCCAGGGGGCGGTCCGGCTCCCCGGACTGCTGGGAAGCTGCCTGAAGCTGGCGGGCATTTACCTGTGCGCGGCGGCGTGCTCCTACGCCCAGGCCAATCTGATGGCCCAGCTTGCCCAGAAGGGGTGCAATAAGCTGCGGCGGGAGCTGTTTGACAAGCTCCAGCAGCTCCCCCTGAGCTACTTCGACGCCCACACCCACGGCGAGTTGATGAGCCGCTTCACCAACGACGCGGACAACGTGCAGATGGCGCTGGAGCAATCGGTGGTGCAGGTGATCTCCAGCGTCATCACCTTCGTGGGGGTGGTGGTGATGATGATCAGCCTGTCCCCGTTGCTGTTTGCGGCCTCGGCGGTGATGCTGCTGGCGGTGCTGGGGGTGTTCGGCCTGTTCGGCAGGCGCAGCCGGAACTACTACGCCCGGCAGCAGGCGGCGCTGGGCGCGGTGAACGGCAATATCCAGGAGATGATTGAGGGGATGAAGGTGGTGAAAGCCTTCACCCATGAGGAGCAGGCCAAGGCCCGGTTTGAGGCGCTCAACGAGGAGTACCGCGCCGCCGCCAGCCAGGCCGGGTTCTATTCCTCCGCCATCATGCCCGTGGCCGCCAACCTCACCAACATAGGCTATGCCGTCACCGCCGTGCTGGGGGCGCTGCTGGCCATGAGCGCCGGGGTGAATACCGGCTTTACCCTGGGCTCGCTGGTGGTTTACCTGACCTATAACAAGCAGGTCACGCAGCCGGTGAACCAGATATCCATGCAGATGACCTCCCTGCTGTCCGCCCTGGCGGGCGCGGAGCGCATTTTCCAGGTGATGGACGCCCGGCCCGAGGCGGACGGGGGCAGGGTGACGCTGGTGCCGGTGGACCGGGACAAAAACGGCTCCCTGTCTGCGTTCAGCGGCCAGGGCAGGCCCAAGGCCTGGGCCTGGAGGGCCCCCCGCAACTGCGGCATGGCGCTGGTCCCCGTGCTGGTGGGGGAGGACGAGGCCCTGACCGAGCTGGGCCAGGCCGACGAGGAAAACGGCTCCCTGAAGCTGCTGCCCGCGGGGCAGGAATCCAAAACCGGCCTGTGGGTGCGCATCGGGGCGGACGGCTCCCTCACCCCCTTGACGGCGGAGGAAATGGCCGGCCACGGCTGGGCCTGGAAGTACCCCGGCCCTGGCGGGGCGGTGGGCCTGCACCTCATTCGGGGCGCGGTGCGCAACGTCCCCGGCGAGGAGTATTGCTATACCGAGCTGCGGGGCGCGGTGCGGCTGCACCAGGTGGACTTCTCCTATGTGGAGGGCAAGCCGGTGCTGAAAAACCTGTCGGTGTATGCCGACCCCGGACAGAAGATCGCCTTTGTGGGCTCTACCGGGGCGGGCAAGACCACCGTCACCAACCTCATCAACCGGTTTTATGAAATCCAGGGAGGGCTCATCACCTGCGACGGCATTGACGTGAAGGCCATCGACAAGGCTTCCCTCCGGCTGAGCCAGGGCGCGGTGCTC
>CATJRT010000460.1 GCA_949742895.1 uncultured Eubacteriales bacterium
CACGCCGTCCAGTGCCTCCCCCAACCTGGCCTGGGGCATATCGTGCTGGTACTGACCCACGCCGATGGATTTGGGGTCAATCTTCACCAGCTCCGCCAGTGGGTCCTGGAGCCGCCTGGCGATGGACACGGCGGAGCGCAGGTTTACGTCGAACTCGGGGAACTCCTCCGCTGCCAGCTTGGACGCGGAGTACACTGACGCCCCCGCCTCGTTGACGATGGCGTAGCTCACACCGCCCCCCACCTTGCGGATCAGATCCACCGTCATCTGCTCCGTCTCCCGGCTGGCAGTGCCGTTGCCGATGGCGATGTGGGCCACCTTATGCTTTTTGATGAGGACGGCCAGCTTTTCAATGGCCTCGTTTTTGCCCCGTTCGCCGTGGGTTGGGTAGACCACCGTAGTGTCCAGCACCTTGCCAGTTGGGTCAACTACTGCCACTTTACACCCCATGCGGTAGCCTGGATCCAGTCCCATAGTAACAAAGCCCTTCACCGGTGGCTGCATCAGCAGGGGCTTCAGGTTCAGGGCGAACTGGCCGATGGCCCCCTCATTGGCCCGGTCGGTCAGCTCAGAGCGCACCTCCCGCTCCAGGGAAGGGGCAATCAGCCGGTCATAGGCGTCCTCGGCAGCGTTTTTCACGAACTCCATGGCTGCCCGGCCCGGCACCACCTTCCGGCGCAGGGCCACCAGCGCCGTCTCCCGGTCCATCTCCACCGCAACCTTCAAAAGCTCCTCCCGTTCGCCCCGGTTCATGGCAAGAATCTGATGCCCTTGAGTTTTTGACAGCGGACTTGAAAACTCATAGTATAACCGGTACACGCTATCGTCCGGCTCCTTTGCCGCTGGACAGGACACGATTCCGGCCCGCCGCCAGTAGAGCTCTCGGAGCATTTTGCGCACGTCCGCATCATCGGATATCCACTCGGCAATGATATCATTTGCCCCCTGGAGGGCGTCTTCCATCGTCTCCACACCCTTTTCGGGGTCGATATAGTCCTTCGCAGCCTGCTCCATCTCCACCACCGGGCCGGTGGCAAAGGCCAGCGCTGCCAACGGCTCCAGCCCCTTCTCACGGGCGATGGTAGCCCGTGTTCGCCGCTTCTGCTTGTAGGGGCGGTACAGGTCCTCCACCTCTGACAACGTAGCGGCAGCATCGATGGCGGCGGACAGCTCGTCCGTCAGCTTGCCCTGGTTTTCGATGGACTGCTTCACCTCGTCCCGGCGCTGCTGTAGGTTGCGCAGGTACTGCAAGCGGTCCGCCAGCTCCCGGATGAGCTGGTCGTCCATAGCCCCGTGCAGCTCCTTGCGATAGCGGGCGATGAAGGGCACCGTGTTCCCTTC
>CATJRT010000461.1 GCA_949742895.1 uncultured Eubacteriales bacterium
GCCTGCCTGCTGGGCTTCGCCGGCAACGTGGCCGCCTCCATCGGCATCATCGGCGGCGCGGACGGGCCCACCGCCATCTATCTGACCACCAAGCTGGCCCCGGCCTTCCTGGGCCCCATCGCCATCGCCGCCTACTCCTATATGGCGCTGATCCCCATGATCCAGAAGCCCCTGATGCGGGCCCTGACCACGGAGAAGGAGCGGAAGGTGAAGATGGAGCAGGCCCGGAACGTGTCCAAGGTGGAGAAGATCGTCTTCCCCATCGCGGTGTCCACCTTTGTCATTCTGCTCATCCCCTCCACCGCCCCGCTGATCGGCTGCCTCATGTTCGGCAACCTGCTCAAGGAAACCGGCGTGACGGAGCGGCTGAGCGACACCGCCCAGAACGCCCTGATGAACATCGTCACCCTGTTTTTGGGCATCAGCGTGGGCGCCACCACCGTGGCCGCCCGCTTCCTGTCCCTCCAGACCCTGATGATCGTGGTGCTGGGCGTCATCGCCTTTATGTTCTCCACCATCGGTGGCCTGCTGGTGGGCAAGCTCATGTATAAGCTGTCCGGCGGCAAGATCAACCCGCTGATCGGCTCTGCGGGCGTGTCTGCCGTGCCTATGGCGGCCCGTGTGTCCCAGGACGTGGGCCGGGAGGCCAACCCCAACAACTTCCTGCTGATGCACGCCATGGGTCCCAACGTGGCTGGCGTTATCGGCTCCGCTATCGCGGCAGGCTTCCTGATCGCCGTGTTCGGCGGCTAAATGATTCCTGCGCGGTATTCCGGCCCGCCCCAACAGGGGCGGGCCGTCCTTTTTGCTTTCAAGACAAAAAAGGCGTTGAACATCCGGCCTTTTATGCTATAATAAAATCTCAAATTGACTTTGTGGTCCCAGGGGGATATAATGAATGAAAATTTGTTTTTGAAATCGCTTGGCTGATCGTAAAGAGAAATGCAAATTCGGAATTCACAAAGGAGCGCTATCGCTATGGCAAGGACTGCGTGGATCTTCTCGTATAAGCTCAAAAAAAACGTAAGTGCGGAACAATTTATAGAACGGACTCAAAGGCTGCACGATGAGATCATTTCCAAAGCGAAGGGATTTATCTCTTGGGAGCACTACCTGCAAGACGACACATGGACAGATCTTGTCCTCTGGGAAACGGAGGAAGACGCAAGGAATGCCACGATCATCGGGCAGGGCCACGCAGTGACCCAGGAATTTTATGACTGCATCCGAATGCAGACCTGCCGGGCGTTGATTTCAACGTTTATAAAAAAATACTGACAATGCGGCCCGCTAAAGTTTGCAAGGCAGGTGGGAAAACTATCTGCCAGATGAAGATTTATAAATGTTCAATGATCTTTAAGAAAGCATCAGAGACACAGCCGTGAATTGGGCGATGATAAATTGAGTTTATCATGGGGAGGCAGCAACATGGAGTTTGACATCAGGCCCTGCGGCCCGGACCACCTGAACGCTTTGCTGGATATCCAGGAGGAAGCCTTTGCCGCCCTACCCCACCCGTCCCTGCTGCGCCGGAATACACCCGAAATGTTCCGCACCTGCCTGCTGCCGCCCCACGTCACCCTGGGGGCATGGCGCGGGGACACTCTGGCGGCATTCTCCATCCTGTACTTCCCAGAAGCAGCAGAGGACCTGTCCCTGTCCCTCGTCAGTCCGGTCCCGGCGGGAACAAAAGCCGCCAACTACAAGCTGTGCATCGTCCGCCCCGCATTCCGGGGGAACGGGTTGCAATGCTGCTTGGGGCAGGCGCTGGAGCAGTGCGCCAGACAGACCGGAGTGGGGCTGCTGTGCGCCACCGTGTCCCCCAAAAACCAGCATAGCGCAGACAATTTCCGCCGTATGGACTATGTCTATAACTGCACGTTGACCAAATACGGGCTGGAACGGGCGCTGTACTATAAATTCCTCCTCGATGGGAAAGGATGACTGCTTTGGAACACCGCAATGATGATTTCTCGCGTTTTCGAGCACAGTGGCCCGAATTCATCTACAAAAGCTATGGCTACGAGCTATATGAGGACCGGCTGGACATCACCTACGATTTCCGCGTCCCCGGACTGGCGGAATTTCATCCAACTTGGTCCATCGCCCGCCTGGGCGGCGCGGCGGCGCAGGCGGCCCCGGAAGCGCTGGACGAGCTGATCTTTTCCCTGGGGATGGTGGAGCTGATAAGCTATTGGAAGGCGGCCTGCCCGCCCCGGGTCCGGGTGGAGGGCCGCGCCCTCACCCCAGAGCAGATCCAGTGGTGGAAAAAGCTCTATTCCCACGGCCTTGGGGAATTTTTCTACACCAACGGCATCGATGCTGGGGACAATTTTATGGAGCTCTCCTGCACCGAAGGGGCCAGAACCAGCTATCGGCCCATGAACGCCCCTGTCCCGGCGGAAGGACAGCCCAAGGTGCTGATCCCCGTGGGGGGCGGCAAGGACTCGGCCGTGACCATTGAACTGCTGCGGGAGGCAGCGGACCGCTGCTGCTACATCATCAATCCCCGCCTGGCCACCCGGGACACCGTGACGGCTGCGGGGCTTGAAGGACACACCATCGTGGCCCGCCGCACCATCGATCCGGCGCTGCTGGAGCTGAACCGCCGGGGTTTCCTGAACGGTCACACCCCCTTTTCCGCCGTGGTTGCTTTCTCCTCCGTCATCGCCGCTCACCTCAACGGCCTTGGCTATGTGGCCCTGTCCAACGAGTCCAGCGCCAACGAGTCCACTGTGGCCGGGTCCACAGTAAACCACCAGTACTCCAAGAGCTTCCAGTTCGAGCAGGACTTCATCCAGTATGAGCGGGACTATATAGGCTCCGGGGTGGCTTATTTCAGCCTGCTGCGCCCCCTGTCCGAGTACCAGATCGCCAAGCTGTTCGCCAGGCTGAAGCCCTATCACCCGGTCTTCCGGAGCTGCAACGTAGGGAGCAAGACGGACATCTGGTGCGGGAGCTGCCCCAAATGCCTGTTCGTGGCCATCATCCTGTCTCCCTTCCTGTCCCCGGAGGAGCTGCGGGCCGTCTTCCACAAGGATATGCTGGACGACGCGTCGCTGGCGGATACGTTTGAAAAGCTGACGGGCCTTCTGCCGGAAAAGCCCTTCGAGTGCGTGGGCAGCCGGGACGAGGTCCACGCCGCTCTGCAATCGACCCTGCGCCGTTACCGGGCGGTGGGGCTGCCCCTGCCCTCTCTGATGGCGCACTACGCGGAGCAGATCGAGGGCTGGATCTGTACAGTAGATTACGCGCACTATTTTGACCGTGAAAACGCCCTGCCGCCCCAGTTTCTGTCCCTGATGGAACAGGCGGCGGATCAGGAGGCTTGACATGACCGACACATTAAGAGAAGCGGTCCAAGGCCAGCGGGTGCTGATACTGGGCTATGGCCGGGAAGGCAGATCCACCTTCCACGCCCTGCTCCGGGCTGGGGGCTGGACGGCGCTGGACGTGGCGGACGCCAACCCAGTGGAGCTGGAAAAACCGTTGGGCCACCAGGTACTGTCCGGGCCGGGCTACCTGGACGCGCTGGAGGATTACGATTTGGTGTTCAAGACCCCCGGCATCGTTCTGCCCCGGCCCTGGGAGGAATACCGCTGCCGCTTCACCTCCCAAACCGAGCAGTTTTTACGCCGCTACCGGAATCAGGTGGTGGGCATCACCGGCACCAAGGGCAAAAGCACCACCACCACCCTCATCCACCATGTACTGAAAACCGCAGGCAAGGACTGCCTGCTGGCGGGGAATATCGGCGTGCCGGTGTTTGATATCACGGACAAAATCGGGCCGTCCACCATCCTGGTGGTGGAGCTGTCCTGCCATCAGCTGGAGCATTGCAGTCAGTCGCCGTCCTTGGCGGTGCTGCTCAACCTCTATGAGGACCATCTGGACCACTACGGCACCTTTGAGAACTATGTCCGGGCCAAGGAGAACGTCTACCGCCACCAGCGCCCGGAGGACACCCTGTACTGTGGGCCAAACGCCCTGCCCAAGCCGGGGACCTGCCCCTCCCGGGTAGCGCTCATCCAGCCGGACACGCTGCCTTTCGCCAGCCTGGAGCAGGTGGAGGGGGCGCGGCTGCGGGGGGCACATAACCTCTGCAACTGTGCCGCTGCCCTTCAGGTGTGCGGCCGCTTCGGGGTGGACGGTTCGACCTTCACCGCCGCTCTGCGGACCTACCGGCCCCTGCCCCACCGTCTGGAGTACCTGGGCCAGCGGGATGGAGTGGACTACTACGACGACTCCATCTCCACCACGGCAGAGTCCGCCATCAGCGCGGTGAAGAGCATCCCAAACGCCTCCATCCTGCTGCTGGGCGGCATGGACCGGGGCATCGAATACGAGGAGCTGGCGGACTTCCTCCTCCATGACAGCCGCCTGGACCATGTGGTGCTGATGTATGAGTCCGGCCAGCGCATCGGGCGGCTGCTGGCGGAGCGGGGCGGCGCCAATTCCCCGCTGGACGTCCGCTATGTCCCCGACCTGTACCAGGCTGCGGACTGGGCGCGGCAGAACGCCCGCCCCGGCACGGCCTGTATCCTCTCCCCCGCCTCGGCCAGTTACGGGCATTTCAAAAACTTTGAGGAACGGGGCGAGGTGTTCAAACAGCTCATATTCGGTGGATAAGCACAAAAAGGCGCGGCCCTGGGCGGGCCGCGCCTTTCCTTTGCTTCGCGTCAGGCCGTCTGACGCTTTTTTACGACGAACAGGAAGCCTACCATCAGCGCGATGCCGATGGGCAGGGCGATCAGCCCCGGCGCACCAAGGAACGCCAAAAGACCGGCGATCACGTAGGTGACGCCCGCGATCACCGCGCAGGAGATGGCGTAGGGGAGCTGGGTGGACACATGGTTCACATGGTCGCACTGCGCCCCGGCGGAGGCCATGATGGTGGTATCGGAGATGGGGGAGCAGTGGTCGCCGCACACCGCGCCGGCCATGCACGCGGACACGCAGATGATGGCCATAGGGTCATCCATGGAGAACACGCTCTGCACAATGGGGATGAGCACGCCGAAGGTGCCCCAGCTCGTCCCGGTGGCAAAGGCCAGCAGGCAGCCGATCAGGAACACGATGACGGGCAGGAACATCTGGAACGCGGAGGCGTTGGCCCACACGAAATCCCGGACGAAATACTTTGCTCCCAGGGAATCGGTCATGTTCTTCAGGGACCAGGCAAAGGTGAGGATCATGATGGCGGGCACCATGGCTTTAAAACCCTCGGGGATGCAGGCCATCATGTCCCGGAAGGACATGGCCCGGCGGATGAGATAGTAGACCAGGGTGAACACCAGCCCGAAAGCGGAGCCAAGCATCAGGCCCACGGAGGCGTCGGAATCGGAGAAGGCGGTGACGAAATCCGCCCCGGAGAAGAAGCCGCCGGAGTAGATCATGCCGATGATGCAGCTCACCACCAGCACCACGATGGGCAGCACCAGGTCCAGTACCGAGCCCTTGGCCTCATCCGCCTCATCGCGCATGGAGGCGTAGGGGTCCGCGCCGGAGAACAGGTCACCGTTTTCCACGGCGTTTTTCTCATATTTCGCCATAGGGCCGAAGTCCGCCTTGAGTACCACCAGCCCCACCATCATCACGATGGTGAGCAGGGCGTAGAAGTTATAGGGGATGGCCCGAATAAACAGGTTCAGGCCCTGGCCATCCTCGGCGAAAGCGGCCACGGCGGCGGCCCAGGAGGAGATGGGGGCGATGATGCAGATAGGGGCGGCAGTGGCGTCGATGAGGTAAGCCAGCTTCACCCGGGAAATCTTGTGCTTGTCGGTGATGGGCCGCATGACGCTGCCTACAGTGAGGCAGTTGAAGTAGTCGTCGATAAAGATGAGGCAGCCCAGCACAATGGAGGAGAGCTGCGCCCCCACCCGGGACTTGATGTTTTCCTTGGCCCAGCGGCCGAAGGCGGCGGAGCCACCAGCCTTGTTCATCAGGCACACGATGGCCCCCAGGATGACCAGGAAGATGAGGATGCCCACGTTGTAGCCGTTGGACAGGGAGGCCACGATGCCGTCGTTGAAAGCATGGAGCACGGTGCCCTCAAAGCCGAAGTTGGACCAGAGCAGCCCGCCCACCAATATGCCGATGAACAGGGAGGAATATACCTCCTTGGTGATGAGGGCCAGGACGATGGCGATCACCGGGGGCAGCAGGGACCAGGGGGTGTTGTAGAAGCGGCTGGGAGACTGGATGTAGCCGGTCCCGCCACAGGTCTCGCAGGGCACGGCCTCGCCCGCATCGGACAGGACCACGCCCAGCTCAGTGCAGTCGGGACACTCGATCATCTTGGTGCCGATCTGGTCGATGGGGCTGTCGGCAAAGGCGGTGGTGGTGAGGGCGAAGATCAGCATCACAAGCAATGCGATCAGGCCCAGGCGGTTTCTTCTTGTTCTCATATTCTCTCTTCCTCTCCACAAGCAATACCGAAAGAAATAGGGCGCTTCCCATGGAAGCGCCCTAATAAGACGGCGGTCATCCCCCTGTAGAGGGGACAAACTGATAGCGCTCCACGATCCGTGACAGTCCGGGGGATATCCTCCCACGGCCCAGGGACAGCAGTCCAGGCAGACGCCCTATCCCTTCGGCGGACGGCTCCCTCCCACGGGACCGGCTGCCTGACCTTGGCCCCACGGTACGCATGACGCCCGCGCCTCTATCAAATGATATTCACTTGGATATTGCAGGAATCATATCATGCTCCTGCAAAATTGTCAAGTGCCAATTTCCGCGCAAAAAAGAGCCGGAGCCAACGCTCCGGCTCTTTACGCTGAGTTACTTCTGGAAGCTCACACCCACCACGGTGACATTGACGCAGGCCACACTCAACCCGCTTGTGTTCTCCACGGCGCTGAACACCGCCTCCTGTACGGCCTTGGCCACGTCGGTAACCACATAGCCGTACCGCACCAGGATGGACAGGTCCACCGCCACCTTTTCGTCCTCCACCGACAGCCGCACGCCCTTGGTCAGTGCCTTACGGTTGGCTGTGGCAGTGCCGTCGCTGCTCAGGCCGGAACCCAGCGTGCTGACGCCCTCCACGTCCACCGCCGTAGCCGCCGCGATGACGGCCAGCACCTCCTCGGAAATACTGACACAGCCCAGCTCCTCGTCCCGGGAAATATATTCCTTGCCTTCGGCCATATTGCCTCACGCTCCTTTTTCATGCTGGAGCTATTATATCACCCTGTCTCACAAATTACAATCCTAATTTTCTCCCGGATACTACATACTTCTGTATTGCCGCGCCGAGCAGGCGAGTGGCCGCTCCCCCGCAGCCGCCTGCTCAGCGCTTCCTGATTACGGCTCCGTTTCAATGATCTTGATGACGCTGGCGCTCAGGCCGGTCTCCTCCTTGACGATCTCCATGATCTTGGTGATGTCGTTCTCACTCAACCCCTCCTCCGTGGACGACACCACCACGCTGGCGCTGTTCTCGTTGATAAAGCACACGCAGTCACCGTAGCCTTTGGCTGTCACCAGGTTTTCCACCTGGGCCTCGGACATGGTGAAGGCCGCCATGGCCTGGATAGAGGCGTTGGCCTCGTCGATCATGGTCTGCTGTGCGCCCTCGTCCGCAGCCGCCTGCTGGAGCAGCTCCAGTGCGCTGTCCCGGGCCTGCTGCCGGTTCAGCCGCGCCGAGGCGAAATACCCCGTGGCCGTGCCGCTGGGGGCGGGGGTGCCGCTCTCCTGAGGCGCCGCGCTGCTATTCGGTGCGCCGCTGGCCTGAGGACTCGCGGAGGCATCCTCTTCTCCGTTCACCAGCGTGCTCTGCCCCAGCAACTTGCCGCCGCTACCGCCGTCTGTTCCGCCGCCCTCGGCGGACTGATTGTTGTAAGACCAATTGAGGTACACCGCCGCCCCCACAAACAGGACGATGGCCACCACTACCGCGTTCCGTTTCCATACACTCATCGCTTTGTCCTCCACTCCTCAATAATTTGGGAGTTATCCTCCCTTACACACCGTGATCTTGTCTGCGCCCAGCCCGGTGAGCGCAGATACCGCCTGGGTCATGGTCAGCCGGATGGCCGGGTCGTCCCCGCCCTCGCACACCACCAGCGCCCCCTGGAACACAGGATACTTCCGGGTGATGAGCAGCGCCTCCTCCCCGGACCCTGTGGATCGCAGTACCGTCTCCTCCTCCACGCTGCTCCCCCGCTCGTTCACCGTAGTGGTACGGTCGGAGGCCAGCACCTGCTCCATGCCGCTTTTCATGGTGAGTGTCACCGTCACCTTCCCTGCGCCGTCCACCTGGGACAGCGTCTGGGAAAGCTTTTCCTCCAGCTCCTTCAAATCAAACTCGTCCTGGGCTGCATCCACCCTGTCCGGCTGCGCCTGCCGCTCCCCCGTGGGCCAAAGCAGCAGCACAAGCCCCGCTGCGATGACGAGCAGCACATATTTGTACTGCTCCAGCAGCTTCCACACCTTCGCCGCCTCCGGCAGCTTCCATTGCTTCATGGCGTTCTCTCCCTGTAATACTGGCGGCTGGCCGGAACGCCAAGCTCCTGCTCCAGCAAGGCGCTGAGCCGGTCCTGCCCCTCCTGCGTCCATGTTCCCCAGGCGGTGATCTCCCAGAGATATGGCGTGCCGTCCTCGTCATATGCAAAGGTCACCTCCGCCTGGCAGATAATTCCCAGTTCCTCCGCCTTGTCCACAATATATGCGGCGGTCTCCTCTTCTATGATAGACCAGTAAAACAAATCCGTCCGCTCCGACAGACCATCCTCGCAGCGGCCCACCGCCGCCCGGTAATCCTCCAGAATCCGGGACACAGCCCCGTCCTCCAGACTGAGCAGGGGACTGACCGCTGCCAGCAGCAGGGCCAGCCCTCCCGCCAGCCTGCATACCTTCTTCACGCTCCCCTCAGGAGCCAAGGCCTGGGCCAGCGCCAGCACCATGGCGGTGCAGGTCACCCCCAGCAGCCACTGCCGCACCAGCCCCATCATGCCGCCACCGCCGACACACAGGACACCAGTGCGATGAGCAGCAGCAGACAGCACGCCCCTGTCATACCCAGCACCAGGCCGAATGCACTGCCCAGCCGCTCCACCAGCGTACACACCGGACCACCGCCCATCGTGGCGGACAGGGCCGCCGCCAGCTTGTACACCAGATAGTGGACCGCCAGCCGGAGCAGGGGCAGCAGGCAGATGCCCAAAATGGTCAACATCCCAAACACTCCCACCGTCCCCTTCAGTACCCCCGCCGAGGCCAGCACCGTTTCCGCCGCGTCGGACAGGATGCCACCCACCACCGGAATGGCCCCGGATATAGCAAACCGCGCCGCCTTCACTGTGGCCGCGTCCGCCGTTCCGGCAACAACTCCGCTGATGGTGAGGTAGCCCACGAACACCGTGGTCACCACCGTCAGAGACGTAGTCACCACCCACTTGAGCAGGTCTGCCGCCCGCTTGATCTGGTCGCCCCCCAATGCCGCCGCAGCCACGCTGGCGGCAATGTACCCGTACAGCAGGGGGAGCAGCAGACCGTTGATGAGGTCGATGAGCAGGTCGGAGAACAGCGCCGCCGCCATCTGCCGCACCGCCGCACCCGTCACCGCCCCAGTTGCCGCAGTAATGGCCGCCACCGTGGGCAGCAGCACGTTGGCAAAGGACGCCATGCTGTCGATGGCTCCCATGCCCATGCCCATCAGGGAGTTGACGTCGGCCACCGCCACCGCCGCCACCGCCAGCGATCCCGCCAAAGGAACCGCCGGCACACCGGCCTTGCCTGTCCCCTCCTGCACTGTTTCCGCCAAGGCGCAGAAGAGCTGAATCACCAGCAGCAGCACCCCTGACCGGGCCGCCCGGCGCACCACACCGCTCAGTTCTTTCGTCCCTGTGTCCAGCAGCTCCGCCAGCCCCTCGTCCAGTCCTGCACCATACTGCGCCGTACCGCCGTTTTCCCGGGCGGAGCGTTCCAGCCCGTCCAGCTCCAGCGCCCGCTCCTGCCGCTCCAGCGCCTCCTCTGGGGTCAGCGCTCCGGCGGGGAGAACCAGCCCCGCCAGCAGCAGGGGCAGGAGCAGCGCCAGCAGCCTTACCCTCATATGTACACCTCCCTACAAAAGCTGCGTTAGCAGCTCCAGCACCGCCGTCATCAGCGGCAATACCGCCCACAGCGCCAGTACCGTCCCTGCCAGCTCCACCGCCGAGGCCAGACCGCCCTCCTTGGCGTCCCGGCAAAAGTCGGCGCTGAGCCTGGTGACCACGGCGATACCGGTGGTTTTGAGCACCGGCTCCACCACCTGCCCTGACAGTCCCCCTGTCTCCACCAGCTTGTCCATCAGCGATGTCACCGCTGTGAAGGCCCCGGTGCAGTACAGTATAATCAGGGCCCCGGCGCACAGCGCCAGCGCCAGCCCGATTTCCGGGGCCTGCCTGCGCACCACCACCGCGCACACCGCCGCTACGATGGCGGCGGCGGCAACCTTCATCACATCGCTCACAACTGGAACAGGTCCTTGACCAGCTCGAACAGGCTGCTGATCTCCTGCACCACAATCATCAGCACCACCACCAGCGCAACCAGGGTGGTCATGGTGGCCATCTCGTCCCGGCCCGACCGGGTAAGCACCTGGTTGAGCACCGACACCAATATCCCAATGGCGGCGATTTTGAATATCAAATCTACATTCATCCCTCATCCTCCTCAAATCAGTAAAATGACCAGGAACAACCCTGCCGTTATCCCCAACACGCCATACACCCGGCCCAGCCGCTTCCGATCCTCCACTGCCATGGCCTGCCGTTGCTCCAGCCGCGCCGCCGCACTCTCCAGGGCCTGCCGCTGGCTGTCACCGTCGTACCGGCCCAGCACCGTGCCGAGCTGCTCCACCGGTTCCCGGTCCCCCTGGTCCAGCCGGAGCTGGCACTGGTCCAGCCCCTCCAACCACACCTGCTGGAAGGAGCGTCCCTCCAGCCGCGCCGCGCCTCCGGCGCACAGGCGAAAAAACCGGGCCGGCCTGCCCCTGGCCTCTCCCGCCGCCAACGCCAACCCCTCGGGCAGCTCTGCCAGCCGCCAGCCCAGCTCCCGCTGAAGGGTCTCTATCCCCGCCAGCAGCCCCCGCAGGTCCCGCACCCTGCCATCCAGCTGGCTCACCGCACCGAGCCCCAACGCTGCCGCACCCGCAATCAGCAGCGCCGCTCCCAAGAGCCTCATCATGCCAGCACCTCCGCCTTTACCGTGCGCACGCCGTCCCGGTTTTGGATGACCAGCGCCCGGCGGAACACCCCCGCTGAGAGCAGCGCCCGGCATACCGGCCTGCGCTGTAGGTCGTCCCGTCCGCTACCGTGGACAGTGGCCAGTACAGCCACACCGCACCCCGCCGCCTCGACAACGGCCCGCACGTCGGCGGAGCTGGCGATTTCGTCCACCGCCGCCACCTGGGGGTTCATCCCCCGGACCAGGATGGACAGCCCCTCCACCTTGGGACAGCCGTCCAGTACGTCGGTGTGCCGTCCCACGTAGAGCTGGGGCTCGCCCTGCCACAGCGCGGCGATCTCCCCCCGCTCGTCCGCCACCGCCACCCGGTGAGGCGCGCCTGCGTCCCCGTCGGACAGGCCCCGCACCAGGTCCCGGAGCAGGGTGGTCTTGCCCACCCCCGGCGGGGCCAAGATGAGGGTGCTCTGGAACCGCCCGTCCTCCATCAGGTGGGGCAGCAGCGCCCCGGCCTGTCCTACAACGGGCCGTGCCACCCGGAGGGACAGGGAGGACAGGTGCCGCAGGGTAACGGTCTGCCCGTCCTTACGCACCGTCGTGCCGCACATACCCAGACGGTGCCCGCCCCGCAGGGTGATAAATCCCTGCCGCACCCGGTCCAGTACCGTGTGGGCGGAGGCCCGACTGGCGTTCTCCACCACCTGGCGTAGTTCATCCTCCCCGATGGGCGGGCCGTGGACCTCCAGCTCAACCCCCTCTGCCAGCACTGTCATGGGGAATCCCCAGCGCATCCGCAGCTCCTCCACCCGACCCAGCCTGTCCCCTCCAAGGGCGCACACCGCCGTGCGCAGCGCCGATGGAAGCACTGCAAAGGCGTCTCTTTCGTCCATATGTATCACGTTCCTTTCAACCTGTCCCCATACTATGCGTCCAGACCGGGAGATATGTCTCTCAATCACACAGCGTAGCGTGTCCCGTGCTCTGTCCAAGCGGGCCAGGAAAATCCAGGACCGCTGCGCGGTTGCTCACAACGACCAGCACCGCCAGGATAGAACCAGGGCCACGCAAGGGGAACACACGGCCGTCCCACATGAGAGGGAGGGGGATATGAAAAATGGCCGCGCCTTCCGGCGCGGCCATTTGCGGTCTATCAATCGTCTCCGAAGCTGATACCAAGCAGACGGGCCTCAGCAATGATGTCAGACTTGGGGTCGATGGTCTTGAGTTTTCCGGCAATCTCCTTCAGGGGCACCGAGGTAACAATCCGGTCATGGATGGCCACCAGATTGCCGTACTCCTCCTTGGAGATCATCAGCGCTGCGGTGGCACCCAGGCGGGAAGAGAGCACCCGGTCGTAGGGACAGGGTGTACCGCCCCGCTGCATATGGCCGGGAACGGTGACTCGCACCTCCTTGCCGGTCTTTTTCAGGATTTTGTCCGCAATGGCATAGGAGACCGAGGGATACTTCTCCAGCAGCTCGGCCATGTGCTGCTTGTATTCCTTCTTGGACATGGCCGCTTCCTTCTTGGATATGGCGCCCTCGGCTACGGCCAGAATCGTGAACCCATGACCGGCGGCGGCGCGCTGGTTGATCTTGGCAAGGACAGCATCGATGCTGTAGGGAATCTCAGGGATCAGGATGATATCCGCGCCGCCGGCCATACCGGCGTTCAGGGTGAGCCAGCCTGCCTTGTGGCCCATAATTTCCACCATGAACACCCGGTTGTGGGATGCGGCAGTGGTGTGGATGCAGTCGATCACATCGGTGGCAATATCCACAGCGCTCTGGAACCCGAATGTCATGTCGGTGCCCCACAAATCGTTGTCGATGGTCTTGGGCAGGCCGATGACGTTCAAGCCCTCCTCGCTGAGGAGGTTGGCGGTTTTCTGGCTGCCATTGCCGCCCAGCACCACCAGACAGTCCAGCCGCAGGCGGCGATAGGTATACTTCATGGCCTCCACCTTGTCCAAGCCGTTCTCATCAGGCTCCCGCATCAGCTTGAAGGGCTGGCGGCTGGAGCCCAGAATGGTACCGCCACGGGTGAGCAGGCCGGTAAAGTCCAGGGGTGTGAGCTTTTTGTAGTCCTCGTAGATCAGACCCTTGTAGCCGTCGATGAAGCCGATGATCTCCACCTCGTTGCCATAGATGTTGTACAGGCCCTTGGCCACGCCGCGCATGGTGGCGTTGAGCGCCTGACAGTCGCCTCCGCTGGTGAGCATTCCAATTCGTTTCATAATACAGACTCCCTTCCAACCGATATATTTTAGAACTTGTATTCACAACCTCAATATGCCATCTGAGCGGGTCTTTTCCCGCCATGCTTCGTTCAATTTTCCTGCCATACACGCAGGTATGCCCGCAAAAATTGGCCTCGCCTGACGGAAAAATTCCTCGACCATCCGGCATTTTCGGCTGTAAATACAGGTTCTTAATTTGTGGACGTTATTTTTCCGATTATTTTCTTCCCAAAATGCGGCCCAGCAGGCCGGAATGGCGCGGGCCGTCCTGCTTCCTATGGGGCACGGACACTGGAACCTGTTTCGCGGAGGAGGGCTGCTTTGCCGGGACCGTCTTGGCTGCAGGCCGCTTCTCCGCCGCTGAAGCAGACTTCGAGACGGGCCGTTTCTCCTCCGCCGGGAGCGGAGCCAGTGCCCATGCGCCGCCGTACGCTTGTTCACAGAAATATTCCTGCGAGTTGAACAGCTTCCCCTGCGCCCGAGCATACGCACCATCCGGCTGCTGAATACGGCCCTTGGCGGTGTCACGGAGCTGGTCGCTAAACATCTGCTCCAAGTGGGTACGCAGCTCGCTGTTGCAGACAGGGGCGGCCACCTCCACCCGCCTGGTGGTGTTGCGGGTCATAAAGTCCGCCGAAGAGATATACACTCGCCGCCGCTCGCCCTCACCGAAAATATAAATTCTGGCGTGCTCCAGATAGCGGCCTACAATGCTGTGGACGGTGATGTTGTCCGTCAGTCCGGGTATGCCGCCGGTGAGACAGCAGATGCCCCGCACCAGCAGGTCAACCCTCACCCCAGCCTGAGACGCCTCGATCAGCTTGTCGATAATGGCCTTGTCGGTGAGACCGTTGAGCTTGAAGCCCAGATAGGAGGGCCGGTCGGCCTTGGCCAGCTCGATTTCCCGCTGGATAAGGTCCAAAACCTTGGTGCGCAAGCAGGCGGGGGCCACCATCAGGTGGCGGCTGTCCTCCACCACCTCGCCCATGGACAGGGCGTTAAACACCTTGGCCGCCTCCGCGCCGATGGCAGAGGACGCGGTCATGAGGGCATAATCGGTATACAGCCGCACAGTGTCCTCGTTATAGTTTCCCGTACCCACCTGGGTAATATACTCCACCTGCTCGTCGTGCATCCGGGTAATAAGCAGCAGCTTGGAATGGACCTTCAACCCGTCCAGACCGTAGATGACCCGGCAGCCGGCCCGCTCCAGCACCCGTGACCAGCCGATATTATTTTCCTCGTCGAACCGTGCCCGCAGCTCTACCAGAGCCACAACCTCTTTGCCGTTCTCAGCCGCGTCCACCAGGGCTTCCACAATTTTGCTGTTGTGGGCCACCCGGTAGAGTGTCATCTTGATGGACACCACCTCGGGGTCCTGACCTGCCTCCTGCAACAGCCGCAGCAGGGGCCGGACGCTCTCGTAGGGGTAGCTGAGCATCAGGTCGCGTTTGCGTATCTGCTCCGTCATAGGGACCAGCGGGTCCACATTGGGGGAGTTCTGGGGCACCCGGCGGGGATAGAACAGCTCCGTTTTTTCCCGGAGCAAATCCCGCAGCGCGCCAAAAAAGGACAAGTCCAAGGGCATAGCGCTGGCAAACAGGTGCTTTTTGGACAGCCCCAGGCAAACGCACAGGCCGTCCCGGACGGCGTCGGTGAGCTTCCCCTGATACTCCAGCTTCACCGGCTGGAGCCGCCTGCGGCGGCGCACCAGCTTTTCCATGCTTTTGCGGTACTCCTCCGCTGGCATTTCGTCCAGCTCCGGCGACGCGTCATCCAGGTGGATGTCCGCATTGCGCACCAGACGGATGAGTACCGAGCCCTCCACCTTATAATGGGCAAACAGCCTGGGCAGGAAGCTGGCGATCAACTCCTCCACCAGCACAAAGCGCTGATCCTCCCCAGGCAGGGCCACCAACCGGTGCAGGACGCCTCCCTCGCAGGGGACGATGCCCATGCGGTCTCCGCCACTCTTTGTCCGGAGCATAGCCACCGCGTAAATTTCTTTGTTACGCAGAAAGGGAAAGGGCTGCTTGCGCCCTACAATCTGGGGGGACAGCAGGGGCAGAACGTTGGAGGTAAAATATTTTTCCAGGAAAGACTGCGCCTTGTCCGGCAGGCTGTCGAACCGGCAGATCTCCACGCCGTGGCCCGCCAGCTCTTGCATCAGCCCCTTGCCAATCCGGTCCCGCTCGGCCAGAAGGATCCGGGTCTGTTCCAACACGGCGGCGGTCTGCTCAGGGCTGGTCATGCCGGTTTTGTTGTCGGTGACGCCCATCGCCGCCGTGTCCAGCAGCATCCCCACCCGGACCATATAAAATTCGTCCAGGTTGCTCTGGAAGATGGAGGCAAAATTCAGCCGCTCGCACAAGGGATTGGCGGGATCCTCCGCCTCCTCCAGCACCCGTTTATTGAATTGCAGCCAGGAAAGCTCCCGGTTGACATAGCATGAGCGTTCGTTCTCCGGGGAAGCCGCGCTTTGGTCTTTCATGTTGAATCACGCCCTCCTGATCATATTTTTACACAGCAATGCGGGCCATCGGCAGCCTTTGGCCGGGGAGCTGCGCCTCCCGGCCGTCAATCAAAGGCCTCTATTGATATTGTAATGCAAAGATTCAAACGTGTCAATCTTCTCCTTGGGCCATACCCGCGTCCAAAATGCCGCAAACACCGCCTGACCCTTGGCGGAAATTTCT
This sequence comes from uncultured Eubacteriales bacterium, assembly GCA_949742895.1. Next base: position 16,105 of record CATJRT010000461.1, read on the forward strand.
TCTTCCGGAATTGATTTTTACCTGGACACCCTGTAAAATATAAACAGCTTTGAACTGAAGGAAAGCGATCACAATGTCCAGCAGATGATTAGATGCGCCCGGTACACTGGACGCATCCTGCGCTGGGGCTGAAGGTTTTCTCGAATATACATTGCGGCATTCGCCGGAACGTGCTATGATAACATATTATGGATAAAACATGGGCGGGAGGAAACACGATGGATCAACAGACCACAGGGAAGCATTTTCACATTGGAATGCGCATTGTCAAAACGGTGATTGCCGTGTTCGTGTGCGGCCTGATCGCCAGCTTCCGGGGGGAGTCCGCCTTTTATTCCATGATTGCCGCCGTGGTGTGCGTGCAGAACTCTGCGGGCAAGACGGTGGAATCATCGGTGAACCGGATGCTGGGCACCCTGATCGGCGGCGTGGTGGGTGTAGCGGTAGTATACCTGCTGGACGTGGTGGGGCTTTTGTATATCGAGCTGGCCCGGTACGCGGTTCTGGCGTTGATGCTCATCCCCATCATCGAATTCTGCCTGCTGGTAAAGCGGCCTGGCTGCGCCGCCATGGCCTGCATCGTGTTCCTGTGCGTTACGGTGAACCACAGCATGGGGGACACTCCGGTCATCTACTCCATCCAGCGTCTGTTCGAAACGTTGGTGGGTGTCGCGGTGGCCTGTGTGGTGGACGTGCTGCTGCCCTACCGCTCCGCCCCCGAGGGCTGTGCTCCGGAGGTCGCCGCTGAGACAGAGGAGGTACCTGAGCCGGTCCAGACGGTACAGGACGTGCCGCCGGAGGCGGAACCTCCAGCGGAGGACGGGGCGTGGGAGGAGGTGCAAGAGCATGACCTATGAATCGGTACGACCCGCCCGCTTCCTGGTCCGGCCCAACCGCTTTATTGCAGTGGTAGAGTTGGACGGGCAGGAGGAGACCGTCCATGTGAAGAACACTGGGCGGTGCCGGGAACTGCTCTTGCCCAGCTGCAAGGTATGGCTGGCAGAGAGCGGCAGCCTTGCGCGCAAGACGAGATACGATCTGGTGGCGGTGGAGAAGGCCCGTCCTGGCCTGCCGCCCCTGTTCATCAATATGGACGCCCAGGCGCCCAACAAGGTGTTTGCCGAATGGATGCAGGCGGGTAAGGGGACGGAGCTTGGCCTGCCCCGCCCCAGTCTGCTCCGTCCGGAAACCACATGGGGGAATTCTCGATTTGATTTTTACTGGGAGTTGTCAGAGTTCAGGAAGGAAAATGAAACATCCGCCGCAGATCCGTTCCCGGTACGGAAGGGGTTCATCGAGGTCAAAGGCTGTACCTTGGAAGAGGACGGCCACGCCCGGTTCCCCGACGCGCCCACCGTGCGGGGCGTGAAGCACCTGCGGGAGCTGATCGCCTGCCGTCAGGCCGGGTACGAGGCGGCGGTGTGTTTTGTGATCCAGATGACGGGGATGCGCTGCTTTTCCCCCAACGACCGCACTCACCCGGAGTTTGGACAGGCCCTGCGGGACGCGGCGGCGGCAGGGGTGCGGGTGCTGGCGGTGGAGTGCGCCGCCGGGCCGGACAGTCTGGTGATGACCGGCCCGGTGCCGGTGGTCCTCTAAAATCTTTTCGGCGCAGTGTGCGCCGTTTCAAAATGTGAGGGATCTGTTATGAAGCTCATGGTCATCGACGGAAATTCCATTGTCAACCGGGCCTTTTACGGAGTCAGCCAAACCCTGACTACCCGGGAGGGCCTGCCCACCAACGCCATCTTCGGTTTTATGAACATCCTGCTCAAGCTGCTGGACGAGGAAAAGCCGGAGGGGCTGGCGGTGGCCTTCGATATGCGCGCCCCCACCTTCCGCCACAAGGCGTTCGCGGAGTACAAGGCCCAGCGCAAGGGGATGCCCGAGGAACTGGCGGCGCAGATGCAGCCGCTGAAAGAGGTGCTGGACGCCATGAACATCCGGCGGTACGAGCTGGAGGGCTGGGAGGCGGACGACCTGCTGGGAACCATGTCAAGGGTGAACGCCGCCCAGGGGGGCGAGACCATCATCGTCACCGGCGACAAGGACTCCCTCCAGCTCATTGGTGAATACACCACGGTGAAGCTGGTCACCACCCGCATGGGCCAGACTACCACCCGGAATGTCGGCCCCGATGAGTTCCGCACAGAATACGGCTTTGATCCCGTCCACCTGATTGACCTGAAGGCCCTCATGGGGGATACGTCGGACAACTATCCCGGCGTCAAGGGAGTAGGGGAAAAGACCGCCATGGCCCTGATCCAGCTCTACCACACCATCGAGCACCTTTACGACCATATGCCGGACATCTGCTCCGCCCCCGGCACCCCCGCCAAGCCAGGTTTGGTGAAAAAGCTGGCCGAGGGAGCGGAGAGCGCCCGGATGTGCAAGGAGCTGGCCGCCATCCGCTGCGACGCGCCCATGGGCTTCGACCCGGCGGACACGGCCCGGAGGCCCTTCGACGAACCGGCCCTCTACCGGAAGCTGATGGAGCTGGAATTTAACAAGCTCATTGACCGGCTGGACCTCCATCCCGTCCCAGCCGGGGCAGACCCCCAGGGAGCGGAGACAGTGGAGGTCCAGGTGACTGTAGTGGATGTGCGCACCGTCCAGGACTTCGAGCAGGCCCGGTCCCAGTGGGAGGCGGCGGACCACGTCGCCGTCCTGCCCCTGCCGGAGCTGGCCGGGGTGGCAGTGAGCCTGGAGGAGGACGACGAGAAGCGGGCGTACCTCTACGACATCTGCGCGGACCGCTATCAGGGGGACTACCATGCCCTGCTGGCGGCGCTGTTCTCAGATAAGGTGAAAAAGGTGGCCCACGGGGTCAAGGAGCTGTGCCGCACCCTGCTGGACGAGGGCGTGGAGCCAGAAGGTTTTATATTCGATACCGAGCTTGCCGCATATCTGCTGGACCCCACCGCAGGCAGCTATGAGGTTCGCAGGCTGGCGGCGTCCTACTTCAAGAAGGAGATCGAGCTGAACGCCAGCTCTAAGGAGGAGCAGCTTTCCCTCCTGTCCGACGAGCAGCAGTCCCAGACCTCCTGGTATGAAGATACCGCCTGGATCGAAGCGTTTTACGGTCTGTTCCAGCCCAAGCTGGAGGAATTCGGCCTCCTGCCTGTGCTCACCGATATCGAGCTGCCCCTGTGCCCGGTGCTGGCCCGGATGGAGAAGGCCGGGGTACTGGTGGACGCCCGGGCGCTTATCGACTTCGGCAAACAGCTCCAGACGGGCATCGACACGCTGATGGCGGAGATACACCGGCTGGCGGGGGAGGAGTTCAATATCCTGTCCCCCAAGCAGCTTGGCCATATCCTCTTCGACAAGCTGGGCCTGCCGCCTGTCAAGAAAACCAAAACGGGCTACTCTACCAACGCCGAGGTGCTGGAAAAACTGCGGCCCCAGCATGAGATCGTGGGGGCGGTGCTGGATTACCGCCAGCTCACCAAGCTCAACTCTACCTACGTGGAAGGGCTGGGCAAGGTCGTCGCCGTCGACGGGCGCATCCATACCAGCTTCCAGAACACCGTCACCGCCACCGGGCGGCTCAGCTCCACCGAGCCAAATTTGCAGAATATCCCCGTACGCACCCCCCTGGGGGCGGAAATGCGGAAAATGTTCGTAGCTCCGGCGGGGAAGGTGCTGGTGGACGCGGACTACTCCCAGATTGAGCTGCGGTTGCTGGCCCATATGTCCGGGGACAGCGCCATGATCGGCGGCTTCAACAGCGGCGTGGACATCCACACCGTCACCGCCTCCCAGGTGTTCGGGCTTCCCCAGGACGCGGTGCCTCCGGAGC
>CATJRT010000462.1 GCA_949742895.1 uncultured Eubacteriales bacterium
GAGATACCAGCTTTTCTGGCTCATGGCGTTACCTCCCATCAATGCGGGGATCCATCACCCGGTAGAGCAGGTCGGCCAGGAAATTGCACCCCACCACCACTGCCGCCACCAGCACCACAATGGCCTGCACCACCGGGTAATCCCGGTTGTTGATGGATGCGATGAGCATACGGCCCACGCCGGGTATGGCAAACACCTGCTCCACCACAATGGACCCGGCCATGATGTCGCCGATGGCCATGGCCAGGAAGGTGACCACCGGGATCATGGCGTTGCGCAGCACGTGCCGCCACAGGGCGGAGCTCCGGGTGTTGCCCTTGCTGTAGGCGGTGCGGATGTAGTCCTGGCCCATCTCCCCCAAAATCGCCCCCCGGAGCATCTTCACCGTCATGGCGCTTTTGGGCAGAGCCACCGCCAGGGCGGGGAAGATCATGAACCCCAGGTGGGCCCCCAGGCCGTCCTTCAGGGGGACATACTCCGGCCTGAACCAATGGAGCACCAAAGCGAACAGGTACATCAGCCCGATGCCCACGATGAAGTTGGGGATGGACATGGTGATCTGGTTGAGCACCGTGACCACGCGGTCAATGACGCCCCCCTCGTGCCGGGCAGCAAACAGCCCCACGGGCAAGGAGATGACCACGATGAGGACAAAGGCGATGGCCGCCAGGGAGAAGGTGGCCGCCACCGGTCCGGACAGCAGCTTCGACACCGGCATATCATACTGGTAGGAATCGCCGAAATCTCCGGCGGCAAAGGCGGACAGCCAGTTCCAGTACCGCTGCCAGACGGGCAGATCCAGGCCCAGCTGGGCGCGGAGGGTGGCAATCTGCTCATCGGTGGCCTCCGCCCCCAGGATGGAGTAGGTTGGGTCGCCGGGGATGATGGAGAAGGCCACGAAGGCCAGCACCGTCACCAGCAGCAGGGTGCCGGCCAGCAGCAGCGCCCGCTTCAGCAGGGCTTTTCCCACAGAGATATCCCCCTTTCATCAAAAAGGGCGGGACGCCTGCGGGCGCCCCGCCCTTTTCAATCATTTGCAGCAGATCACAGATATATTCTATCCCTATTTATAATAGATCGTGGACATATCCAACACATAGGTCCGGTAGAAGGTAAAACCATCCAGCTTGGGGTTCATGACCACCAGCTCGCACATATCCTGAATCCACAGGCTGGCAGCCTGCTCATTGAGGATTTCCTCCGCCCGCTTATAAAGGCGGGTCTGCTCCTCCTCGTCGGTGGCGGCCATGGCCTGGACCAGCACCTCGTCGTACTCGCTGTCGGAGAAATTGATGAAGTTCTTCCGGTCCTCCGTCATGTACCGCGCCAGCATCTCCCGGGCGGTCATGTCGTCGGCAGCAATGGCGCTAACCGTGGCCTCATATTCACGGCCCCGGTAGGCATCCTGATACCAGGTCTGCCACTCCACCGGGTTGATGTTGGCGGTGATGCCCACCTCTTTAAGTTGCTCCGCGATGACCTCGGCAGTCTCCACGTGCTGGGTGTAATTGGACGGCACGGTGATGCTCATCTCAAAGCCGTCCGGGTAGCCCGCCTGGGCCAGCAGCTCCTTGGCCTTCTCCACGTCGTGGGGATAACGCTCCGCCAGCTCTGGGATAAAATACTTCTCGTTGGCGGGGTACATACTGGTCCCTGTGGGGACGCCCGCGCCGTCGCACACAAATTCGATGATAGCGGGCACGTCGATGGCATAATACATGGCCTGGCGTACCAGCGGGTCGTTGAACGGCTCCACGGCATTGTTAAGGTAAAGGGCCTGCACCAGCTTCATGGTGTCCTGCAAAACGGTGAAGTCGCCCTCCACCTCGCCGGACACGGTGTTGGGCAGGTGGATGACCATATCCAGGGAGCCCCCCTTCAGGCCGGTCACCAGGGTGTTGGTGTTGCTGATGATGCGGAAGGTCACCTTGTCCAGCTTGGCGGCGTGCTCGGTGTCCCAATAGCCGTCATACTTCTCCATCACCAGATTATCCTGGGGGGTGTAGGAGACGAACTTGAAAGGGCCGGTGCCGATAAGTTCGGTGCCGATCGTGCTGCCGGAACCCTCCGGGATGATAGCGGCGGCCATGGAATAGATGAACTCCAGCTTGGGTTCGCTGAGGGTGACCACCACATGGCGGTCATCCGGTGCTGAAATACCGGACACAACAGAAAACGCCGAAACCAGAGGCGTTCCATCGTTCTCCGATCCGGCGCAGCGTTCCAGGGAATAGACCACATCCTCGACTGTGACCGGCTCCCCGTTGTGGAACGTCACGCCTTCCCGCAGGGTGAAGGTGTACGTTTTTCTGTCCTCGGAAAGAACATAGTCACTGGCGACGGCAGGGATGACCGAGCCGTCGGGGCCGGCCTTCATCAGCCCCTCGAAGATGTTGAACTGGACCTCACGGATCCCCGCCGTGGCGGCTCTGTGGGGGTCGAGGTCGTCCAAATCCTGTGCGATACCTACCGTGACTGAGTTCCCTCCGGGTAACTCGCCCGATTGTGCAGAGTCCGGGGCGCTCTCCACTGGGTTCGTGTCTCCTGTACAGCCGTACAGTGAAACCGAAAGCGTCAGCGCCGCAGACAGCAGCAAAAGGGCCCATTTCTTGAGCTTGGGCATTTTGCTTCTTCCTTTCTTCTGCCTTTTTTCGCAACTGTATTCAGTTGTCGCGGTCCATTGTACCATACTATTGGAAAATTGCAAGAGCAACCTTAAACAATTTTTCACTTGGTATCCAGGGCATAATGTGATATGATAGGGGGCGAAAAAGATTTCAAGCGCGTGACCGCCCCCGCGGTCCGCTTCAGGGAGTGCGCTTTAATGGAACTGATGCAATGGTTGACAGACACCATGGCCGGGGAATTCACCCTCACCATTCTGGTGTCCATGATCCCGGTGGTGGAACTTCGGGGAGGCATCCCCTTCGGCGTGGCAGCGGGGCTGCCGGTTTGGGCGGCGTTTCTGGCCGCCGTCATCGGCAACCTGCTTCCCGTCCCCTTCATCATTGTCTATATCCGGCGCATCTTCCAGTGGATGCGACGCCGCCTGCCCCGGCTGGACGGCCTGGTGGACGCACTGGAGCGCAAAGCCCATCTGAAGGGCAAACGGGTAAACAAATACAAATATCTGGGGCTGGCTTTGTTTGTAGCCATTCCCCTGCCCGGCACTGGGGCATGGACAGGCTCGCTGGCGGCGGCGTTCTTGGATATGCCGCTACGCCGCGCCCTCCCTTCGGTAATCGCGGGCGTACTGACTGCGGGTATGGTCATCAGCATTTTGACTTATGGCGTGGCAAGCCTGATTTAGAACCACAGAGGCAGGCGCAGTTTCCCCCTTCGGCGAAAACTGCGCCGATCGGACTTTACTTCGGCGAAAGCCGCGCAGCGCGAACAGGCGCAGCGTGACAATGAAAGGAGGGACCCCCATGTACCTTTACCTGGTGCGCCATGGCCAATCCACCGGCAACGCACGGCAGCTCTTTTTCGGGGTGCGCGACCATCCCCTCACGGAGCTGGGCCGGGAGCAGGCAAAACAGGCGGCGGACAAGCTGCGGGAGGTGGAATTCACCCGCTGCGTATCCAGCGACCTGTCCCGGGTGTGGGAAACCGCCCTGATCTGTACCAGGGACCGGGGCGTATCGCCTGAACCATGCCCCGCCCTGCGGGAGCAGGACATGGGGGTGCTGGAGGATTTGAGCTGGGCCCAGGCGGAAAAGCTGTGCGGAGCTCTGGTGGGCCATATGCTGGCCGACTGGTTCAACACCACGCCCCCTGCCGGAGAAAGCCCTGCACAGATGTTGAAACGGGTGGGCGCTTGCGTAGATGATATCATCCGTCAAGGAGAAGATACCCTGATTGCGGCCCACAACGGCTCGCTGTCGCTGGCGCTGTACCATTTGGGGCTGATTGAACAGAAGGACCTGCTCCAGCACGGCTGGTTCTTCCAGCATGGAACCTATACCGCAGTTGAGATCGCTGGCGGCTGCGCCCGGCTGGCTGTGTTCAACCGGTGACAAGAAAACCGTTTCCGCCATAGAATGGCCCAAACAGGATGGGAGGTGGCGGAAATGATGGAGGTCTTTCAGTTTTTTGGTGTACTGCTCTCGGCCTTCGGGCTGGTGAGCCTGGTCTGGCTGGCCCTGGGGGCTATGCTGCTGCCGGTGGACTGTCCCACCCGTACAGTGGTCACGGGCCGGGGCCGGGGAGATGGGCTGGAGCAGACCGTCCGCGCTTTGATGTGGCTACGGCGCACGGGGCTGTGGCGGGGCGTTGTAGTCATCGAGGACGGCGGGCTGGACGAAAAGGGGCTGGCCCTGGCCCGGAAGCTGGTCCAGTGCCATGGAGTTGAATTCAAAAGCGCTGAACCAAATCACAAATGAAATGAGGTCAACATAATGGAACTGAACGAGGCACTGGCCAAGCTGGCCGAGCTGCAAAAAAAGCTGTACGCCTATCAGGCGGCGGACTCCGCCCTGTACTTGGACGGCACTACCGTGGCCCCCAAGGACACCTCCGAGGGCCGGGGCGTGGCCTTGGGCGTCCTGGCCGGGGAGCGGCACAAACTCTTCTCCGCTCCCGAGGTGGGGGAGCTGCTGGACTCCCTGTGGGAACGCAGGGAGGAGCTGAACCGGCTCCACCGCCGCCAGGTGGAGGAACTGCGGCGCAGCTACGCCCAGCTCACCCGTATCCCGGCGGACGAGTATATGGAGTACGCCATGCTCACCAACGAGGCCAGCGACGTGTGGCACCGGTCTAAGGAGAGCGGCGATTTCGCGCTGTTCCGGCCCCTGCTGGAAAAGCTGGTGGCCTTCAACATCAAGTTCGCCGGGTACTACGACAGCACGAAAGCCCCTTATGACGCCCTGCTTAATGAATACGAGCGGGGCGTGGACACCGAGTACCTGGACAAGTTCTTCGCCACCCTCCGTGCGCGTATCGTCCCCCTCATCCACGCCATCGGGGAGAAAGAACAGCCGGACGACGCCTTCCTGCGCAGGTACTACCCCGCCGAAGCCCAGCGGAGATTCTCTGACTATCTCATGGAGGTGCTGGGGCTGGACCGCGCCCATTGCACCATCGGCGAGACGGAGCACCCCTATACCCTGGAGTTCAACAACAGGGACGTGCGCATCACCACCCATTACAACGAAGACGATGTGGGCAGCTCCATGTACTCCGTCATCCACGAGGGGGGCCACGCCAAGTACGAGCTGGGCATCTGCGATGAGGTGCAGTACACCTGCCTGGCCGGGGGCGTGTCCATGGGGGTACACGAAAGCCAGTCCCGGTTCTATGAGAACCTCATCGGCCGCTCCCTGCCCTTCATCCAGGCCATTTTCCCCAGAATGCAGGAATTCTTCCCGGAGCAGTTGGGGGACGTGACTGCGGAGCAGTTCTACCGCGCCGTGAACAAGGCCCAGCCCTCCCTCATCCGCACCGAGGCGGACGAGCTGACCTACTGCCTGCACGTCATGGTGCGGTATGAGATCGAGAAGCGGCTCATCGGCGGGACCCTAAAGGTGAAGGACGTGCCGGAGACGTGGAACCGCCTTTACAAGGAGTACCTGGGGGTGGA
>CATJRT010000463.1 GCA_949742895.1 uncultured Eubacteriales bacterium
CAACTATGATACTGCTTGAGGTGAATCAAATGACTTACACGGTTCTGATTGCGGAAGACGACAGCGACATTGTGAACATCCTGCGGCTCTATTTGGAGGGCAGCGGGTATCGTGTCCTCACCGCCGCTGACGGCGAATCCGCCTACCGGCTGATCGAAACGGAGGAGGTTCACCTGGCGATTTTCGACGTGATGATGCCAAAGATAGACGGCTTCACACTGACGAAATATGTCCGGCAGATCAAAAACATCCCCATTTTGATTTTGACAGCCAGGGTGGAGGACAACGACAAAATACTGGGCCTGAATTTAGGGGCGGACGACTATCTGACCAAGCCCTTTAACCCCGTGGAGGTGGTGGCCCGGGTCAACGCCAATCTGCGGCGGAGCTACGCGCTGAACGGCGCCGGCGGGAGCAGCTCCATCATTACCCTTGGGGCGCTGGAAATGGACACCGATCGGTTTATCCTGCGGAAGAATGGCAGAGAAATCCCCTTAACCCCCATGGAATTCAAGCTGCTCTGCCACATGATGAAGTCCCCTGGGCGGGTATTCACCAAATCCCAGCTCTGCGAGGCGGTAAATGGAGAGTACTATGAAAACTACGAAAACACCATCTCCGTCCATATCTCCCACCTGCGGGACAAAATTGAGGACCCATCCTCCAACGTCCGCTACATCAAAAATATCAGAGGGGTAGGGTACAAGCTTGAAAAGGCGGAATAAGCGTGGGAGCCTGTTTACCATGCTGTTGGGCAATTACATCGTCTTCACCCTGCTGGTCATCGCCGTTTTTGTGCTGGCGCTGGTCCTCTCTTTCCCCGGCGTGGAGACAAACCTTGTTAATCTCCGGCAGGTCAGGGATTATGATGCTCAGTTGTCCTCCGGCCGCTATGACGAGTTTCCCGTCCGCCGACTGCTGGGGGACGGCGGTTCTATCGCCGTTCTGGACAGCCGTGGCCATGTGGTCTACAACCCCGCGGGCATGAGCATCGACCTGTCGGCAGAGGAGGCCGCCTATATCCCGGACGTCCTCTCCGAATACAGTATCTTCACCAACGAGCTGAAAACAGCCGGCGGCCAAACCAACTATGAGATCACCATATCGGGAGAAGGGCAGAGCCAGCTGTTCATCCTGGATCAGGACTTTCGGCTGCTCTACGGGTCGGGCGGCCTGCTGCGCGGTCCTATGTCGGAGAAGAAATACCGCCTGCTCTCCAACACCTGCTTTGAGGGGTATACCGTGCGCAAATATCCTTTTGCGGCGGAGGACGGCGAAGCCCATACGCTCCTCCTGTTCTGGCCCGACGGTCGGGGAGGCCAGACCTTACAGAACCTGGCCGACAGTCTCTCCAGAAGCTTTGAGTATTTTCTGCTCCTGTATGTCCTGCTGATCGTTTTGCTGATTTTTTGGCTGCGGCGGAAGATCAGCCGCCCCCTGGAGCTCCTGTGTGGCACCTTCCGGGACTATCAGATTGGCGGGCAGCTGGTCCAGCACTATCGGGGTCCCCGGGAATTCGTGGAGATATTCGACCGCTTTTCCGACATGGCCCGCCGCCTGGAGGACAGCGAGCGGCGGCGCAGGGCGCTGGAGGAGACCCGGCGGAAGATGCTGGCCGGTCTCGCCCACGACCTGAAAACTCCCGTCGCTGTGATACAGGGCTACACAAAAGCCTTGGGTGACGGCATGATCCCGCCGGAGGAGCGGTCCCGCTGTCTGGCCGCCCTGGAGCGGAAGGCCGCCGGACTGAACCAGCAGATCAACACCTTTTATGAGTACAGCCGGCTGGAGCACCCGGATTTTTCCCTGAATCTGGAGTGTGGGGACCTCTGCGGCTATTTCCGGGACTTTGTGGCGGAGCAGTACTCTGACCTGGAGCTGGCGGGCTTCTCTCTGGAGGTGGATATTCCGGAGATCCGCGTCCCCTGCATGATCGACCGGGGGCAGCTGAAGCGGGCCTTTGCCAATATCGTGGGGAACACCGCAAAGCACACCCCCAGGGGCACGACCCTCTATTTTGGCCTCTCGGTTGAGGGAGAAAGCGCCGTCCTCACCTTGGCCGACAACGGCCCCGGCATACCGGCGGAGGCCGCGCCGGATATCTTCACCCCCTTTGTCATGGGGGATGCCTCCCGGGGCGGCACGGGCTCCGGACTGGGCCTGTCCATCGCAAAGCGGATCGTGGAGGCTCACGGCGGCTCCATCCGTCTTGGGAGCAGCTCAGATTCCCGCTGGTCCACCGTTTTTGAAATTACACTGCCCATCCAATCAGCCTGATATTAGCTTGCGCCGCCGGAATCTCCGGCGGCGCTATTTTTAAGAAATCTTACATCAGCATAAAACTTCCTTTAAGCTTGCTGTGGTACAGTAGGGGCACATCAGACGTGACCCCAAACAAAAATTGAAAGGAAGGAAACACAATGAAACGATTTCTGATGATGAGCAAAATACTTCTGGCGGCGGCACTGCTGCTGCTCGCCGGCTGGTCCAGCCTGAACCGGCAGGCTAAAATGGGAGGTGAGTATTGATATGCTG
>CATJRT010000464.1 GCA_949742895.1 uncultured Eubacteriales bacterium
CCTCCGGGGTGCGGTCGCTGCCTCCGGCCCAGACATGGTTTTCCGGCAGACGGATAGTCAGGTCGGTGCCCAGGGAGTTGGTGTAATGCAGGGTCTTGAACTGGTAGCCGTTGAGCGCACTGCACCGCCGCGCGGTAGCGGCCACGTGCTCCTTCCAGCGCTCCACCGCCCTGCCGTCCCCGGTGATGCGGCACACGGAGAAGATGGCGTCCCACAAAGCGTCCATGGCGTCCCCGCCCTTCTTGTCCGGGAACACCTTCTCCGCCCAGGCCAGGGTGGGGTAAGCGCCCACACACCACTGGAACCTGTTGGCAGTGAGGGCGTCGAAGTAGGGCCGGGTCGGGGGACCGGACGCCTTGCGGCGGGCCTGGATGCGGACAGGGTTCACCCCCTTCAACAGCTCCGGATTTGAGCCGGTGAAGGACAGGCGGGGGCTCTTCTGCTCCAAAAACCAGTCCACACGGGCCTTCATATAGCTGGGGTACTCGCTGAACACGGCCTCGTCCGCCCGGAGGAAGCCCTCACGGGTGACGAAGTCGTCCCCATAGTAGACCACCACGTTCCGGGCCCCGCAGTCATAGCAGGCGGACACGCACAGCCGGGTGAGCTGGGTGTATTCCACATTGCTCTCGATGCTGGGGGTCTGCCCTGGCTGAACATTCAGCCCCACCTCCACCAGCAGGTGGGCGTACTCGTTCAGCTTTGCCTCAAAATCCTTGACCATTGGTATCGTCTCCTGTCTGTTTACTGATATTATTGCACTTTTTCCATGACCAGGAACTCATAGACGCCGCCGTTGGAGCCTTGCTGGATCACTTTGACATCCTGAAAGCCGCAGGAACGGTATACCTTGACCGCCCTCTGGTTAAACGCGGCCACGTGCATGACCAGCTTGTCAAATTGATAATGTGCGCCGATAAAATCCACGACCTGGTCTACGAAACCTTTACCCACACCCTTTCCGCACAGGTCCGGCCTCAGTCCCAGTCCGATCTCAATGTCCGGACCGTTTTGAATCACGCAGAAAAAGCCGGCAAGCCCGCCGCCAGCTATGGCCTGGTAGTGGTCGTTCGCGTTCCGCAGGTCCTCGTCAATGAATTCCCTGTAGTCCTCTATATCGGCAGTCATATCATAAAAGGAATACGCGCCGCCGTATTTCCACTCGTTGGCGATGACGAGCGCGTTGCTCTGGCTCAGTTTTTGAAACTCAAATATCACGGTCGTCCCCTCCTGTGCTGGGCAGTTTGCCGGAAAATGCAGACCCCGCCCAGTGAGATATGTAAAGTATACCATATCGGCGCGGCAAACACAATTCCATTTGCATTTTTTTCTTTCGGGGTGTATAATGACATATCTTTTTTGAAGTAAAGGAGTGAAGTCTTATGCTGACCACCGTGATCCCCCAGGGGTACGCCCCGCTGCTCAACCTGTACGACACCCAAAAGGCCATCGGCCTTCTCAAGCGCCTGTTCGAAGACGATTTAGGTGGCTCTCTGAACCTGCGCCGGGTATCTGCGCCGCTGTTTGTGGAGGCGTCCACCGGCCTGAACGACGACCTGAACGGCGTGGAGCGGGCGGTGTCCTTCGACGTACCCGACGCGGGCCGGGACGCCCAGGTGGTCCACTCCCTGGCCAAATGGAAACGTATGGCCCGCCACCGCTACCAGTTCTCTGTGGGCGAGGGGCTGTATACCGACATGAACGCCATCCGCCGGGACGAAGAGCTGGACAACCTCCACTCCGTCTACGTGGACCAGTGGGACTGGGAGAAGGTCATCGCCCCCCGGGACCGGAACGCAGAATA
>CATJRT010000465.1 GCA_949742895.1 uncultured Eubacteriales bacterium
CAAGCTGTTTGAGAACATCGCCCGGGTGGAGAAGACCCACGGCGACCGGTTCGGCAAATTCGCTGACCTGATGGAGAAAAACCAGCTGTTCTTCTCCGACGTGGAGGTGCAGTGGATGTGTCTGCACTGCGGCTTTCTGGACACCGCCACCGCCGCCCCCGCCCACTGCCCCGTCTGCCGCCACCCCCAGGGGTACTTTGTGCGGTTCGAGATGGCGCCCTGGTCCTGATTTTCAAACCCCGCCCTACAAAATTGCAGGGCGGGGTTTATACTGCATCAGGCCGCACGATTTAACCGGCTTACCTGGTCAATAAAGTCCTTCATATCTTCAATGTAGGAGTACGGCGCGTATTCAGAGTAGATCTCCGGGGAATCCAGAATTACAATTTGAACGCCGTCCGCCCGGATGGCCTCCAGCGTGCCCGGCAGGCACCTGGCCTCGTTGGGCGTTTTGCAGCGGTAGGCCAGGCAGCCCGGTTGGTCGAAAACCTTTGCCACAATATAAATCTTTTTATCACCCATTGTTTTTTGCCTCCCAATCTCGCAGGCAGGCCAGAAAGTCCTGCTCCGACCGAATTGCGCCGCCGCAAAATTCCAGATATAGCTTTTTGCCAACCTCCGGGGATTTATACTTATAGATATGCTGATGGCTCCAGAGATTGAACAGATAGTCCGCCCCGCACCAAAGCTGTACCTCGATGGGGTAAGCCAAATGATCCCGCTGATAGTAAAGGTGGACCGCCCGGTATCCGTCGTCTACCAGCTTTCCCTTCCGCAGGTCAACAACGCGGAAATAATCAGGGTATTCTTCGGGATATTCGTCAAAATGAAGGCGGAAGCCCAACACGTCGTTGAAGCACTGCTTAAAGCCGCCGCCCACCTGAAGGGTCTTTTTATATTTGCGCAAAATGGAGTCTTCACTTTTAAAACGAGAGCCAATCAGGTTCTCCTGGACCAAAACGTCAATATAGCTGGAGCGGTACTTTGCGATATCGTCCAGGATCAGCGCCAGGGGCGTTTTGCGCAGGGATATCTGTTTCAGGCTCTGTCCCAGCGTCGAGCGATAAGACAGCTGGTCCAAGGCCTCTCTGGTAATAAACTGATCCATGAATTCCCCGTCCTTTTTACGACTCAAACTCCCCCAAAACACTGCCCTTCTGGAGGGTATGTCCCTCTGCGGCCCGCAGGAAGGCTCTCTTCCGAGCTCCGCTGTTCAGGTCCAGGGCACAGTCCAGGGCGTAGACAGTGAAGCGGTAGGCGTGCGTCTTCCCCTTTGGCGGCTTGGGGCCGGCATAGCGGTGCAGGCCGTAGGCCACCCCCTGAGCCCCGCCGCCGGGGACTATTTTCCCCGCCGGGATGGCCCCAGGTATCCGCTCCGCGGCGGGCAGATTCCAGATCACCCAATGGGTGAAGCCCTTAATGGGGTGGCTCATGTCCTCCAGGGTGACGGCCAAAGCGACCGCCTCAGGGGACAGATCCTCCAGAATCAGCTCCGGGGACAGGTCCCGCCCCCGGCCGGTGTGGTCCAGGAGAAATTTCCCGCTCTCAATGCCGGGGCAGCGCACCTTTAAAGTTTCCATCTGTCCTCCTAACCGGCTCTTTTATCCTCCAGAGGATCGGCAACAATGGGCGCTTCTGCAAAAATTTGCTCCGCGTCCAGGTCAACACAAGCTGTTGGGTCCCGGTCCCCGGTGATATCCCACGCCACAGTATCGTTTAAAATCGTCAGCCGGCTGCGAAAAAAATTCAAATCGGCCAGGGGGGCAAACACACCTTTCAAGGCGATCAGCGGCTTGATATCCACAAGGCGGACCGCTCCATCATTGCAGTACGCGTAAACTGTAAAATCATCGCCGGGGACTGCCTGTACAACGGCGGGCATAAGCTCCATAACTTCCTCCATTCTATCATATCAGCGGAGCAACCTTGTTCAACGGCTGAGCATCTTTAGCCAGCTCCCAGTTTTGCATCAATTCATCCCGATGCATTTCGCCCCAAGCCAATACAAACTTCAATTGACGGGAGGGCAACGCTCCTTTAATCACATACCCATGCTGAATGTCCACTAAAGCTTTATGCCCTGCATATTCCGCGTAGTAATGAGGCGGATTGTGGTCTGAGTAATACATCGTGATGCGAATACCGGCAAACATCGATATTTCAGGCATAACAGCGATCTTCCTCCCACTATATTTGATATTGATTATTATATATCAATCCTTCTGTTTCAGTCAAGGGCGGCAAAGCGGCCCTCCGAATTCTCGAAGGGCCGCAGCGGCACTTATCCTTTTTTCTTAGAGGCCTCCCGCATCCGGGCGCCGTGGTCCAGCAGGCGCTTGCGCAGGCGCAGGTTCTCCGGGGTACACTCCAGCAGCTCGTCGTCGGCCAAAAACTCCAGGCACTGCTCCAAAGACAGCTGGCGGGGGGTGACCAGGCGCAAAGCCTCGTCAGAGCCGGAGGCCCGCATGTTGGTCAGCTGCTTCTTCTTGCACACGTTGACGGAGATGTCCTCCTGCTTGGGGCACTCGCCCAC
>CATJRT010000466.1 GCA_949742895.1 uncultured Eubacteriales bacterium
CCCCCCAGCAGGTTCACGTTCACCTCGCACACGCCGTCCAGCTTCCGCACCGCCTTATCCACATGGGCGGAGCAGGCGGAGCAGGTCATGCCCGTCACAGTAAATTTTTGCTTCATTGGATTTCACCTCACTGAACACACCATTATAGTATCTTTCCCAGGGCGGCAACCAATTCATCGATCTTGTCCGCCCGCTCCTTGTCGCTCTCGGCGTTTTCCACGCAGTGCTTCAGATGGGCGGTCAAAATCTCCCGGTTGGCCCGGCGGAGCATGGCGTCGGCGGCAGTGACCTGCTGGGAGATATCCATGCAGTAACGGTCCTCCTCCACCATCTTTATGATGCCGTCGATCTGCCCCCGGGCGGTTTTCAGCAGCCGCAACACCGTTTTCTGGTCAGCCATCATGGGCCGTCCCTCCTGTCCGCTTGATACCCCCCTGGGGGGTAGTGTTATCCTATCACACTGCCGGACATTTGTCAACTACCCGCTGTAAAAACCGCCTGCACAGAACGGCAGGAGCTGTTTGGGCATTTTCGCCTATATGCACATTGCATATTTTTGTGTATGATTACCTTTGAAAACTGTGCAAATTTCATTTAAAATAGGGATATCTTATTGAATGGAGGAATGCATTATGAAACGGATCAAAGCGGAATGTCTGGAGCAAACGCTTCATTTCCTTCTGAAGGACGGACTTTCCCCGGAAGAGGCAAAGCAGCAGGTCAGGCAGGAATATGAAGCCTACAAGGCTCAGATGGACCACCGGGGAACCCGCTACAAGATTCTGGAGGAAGCTGAACAGCCAGACGGTTCTCTCATGATCCGGGTCAAACGGCAGAACAATTACCACCCAGTGGGCGGTTATCTGGATTGAGCGCCGCCATGTATGAGGTTGGGACATCTGTTCTGTATGGCCGGACCGGTGTATGCCGGGTAGAGGGTATCGGGACGCCCCCCTTCCAGAAAAACGACGGACACCGCTATTATATGCTTCGTTCCGTGTTCTCCACCAGCGGGGAGCTCATCTATATTCCGGTGGATACGTCGGTGTCCATACGTCCGCTGATCAACAGCGGAGAAGCGTCCGACTATCTAAACCTGTTCCCGCAGCTCAAGCCCAAGGCGTTCAATTCCAGGCGGCCGGCGGAGCTGATTGCGCACTATCAGGAGTTGCTGGCATCCTGTGACTTGAAAAGCTTCCTACTTTTAATCAAAGAGGTCTATTTTAAGCAGAAGGAGCTGAAAAAGCTGGGCCAGGTAGATACCCGATATCTGAAGATTGCGGAACGGCTGGTCTGTGAGGAGCTTGCCGCCGTATTGGACACTGTGCCGGAATCCATCAGAAGGCAATTATACGCAGCCATGGAGCGTGAAGCGCCAAGGCAATAAAAGAGGGCCGCAGGAATCATCCTGCGGCCCTCAGCCAGTCGAAATAATCTGCCCTGCGGCAGACTTTTTCAATTAAATGAAGTAAAATAGGACAGGTTGATAAGTGATGTTGGAGCGAGGGAAAAATGAGCGCGGGGTCATAGAAATAGTGGACACGGAAAGCCTGGTATCAGCGGAGCATCTGCTGCGGCAGATAGACGCAGTGGTGAATTATGAGAAGCTGTATGAGATCGTGGAACCGCTGTATAGCGAGGGAGAGGGGCGGCACGGTGTGGATCCAGTGGTGCTGTTCAAGATCGTGCTGTTCCAGCACTTAGATGGGAACGCCTCGCTGCGAGGGACACTGCGCCGGGCGCAGACGGATGTGGCGTACCGATGGTTTTTGAGATATACACTGAGCGAGGAACTGCCTCACTTCTCCACTGTGAGCTACAACTTCCGGCACCGCTTTACCCCGGAAACAATAGAGATGGTGTTTCACTGGATATTGAAGGAGGCGGGCAGCGCAGGAGCGTTGACCCTGGCGGCTGTATTCATAGACGGGACGCACATCAAGGCCAATGCGAACCTGAACAAAAAAATCAAACAGGAAGTGCCAGTGGCAGAAACGGTATCGGGATAAGCTACTGGCAGAGATCAACGCAGATCAGGAAGCCCATGGGAAGAAGCCCTTCGATGATGTTTACGATCAAGCAACACAGGCCTTCCCGGAAATCGAGACCATCGTGGCGGGTTCTGCTTATTAAGTCCCCGCATATCTGCCAAA
>CATJRT010000467.1 GCA_949742895.1 uncultured Eubacteriales bacterium
TCCACATCAAGCTCCCCGCCATCCAGAAAGATGGGCAGGAGCTGTAACAACGAAAAACAAACGGACAGCCAGGAGGTTTCGGCCTCCTGGCTGATTTTATTGAAGGGAGGATCACAACATGGATAAAACCCCGATTTACCCGTACCCCGCCGCCTACGCACGGAAGAACGGCGAGTTGGAACAGTACCGGGCGTCGATGAAATCTCTCGCTGCCTGCAAGTGTGCCATTCGTTTCATTTTTCTGTGTCGCCCCCATGCTGGCCTGTCGGTATACGCTCATAGGCATACCCGACAATTTGGTGTTTGAACTCGTGCCCCCAAATCCTTCCATCATCTGTGTGTCTGTATCTGCATCCCCTTTCAATGAACTGATTTTGGGCAAAGCAAAGCCAGCTTCTGTTTATCAGTCTACCGAGTAGAACATATGGTTTCAAGGCTTTTGTATTGAAATGCGTTCTGAATGTTATAAAATGCTTTGCGGTCCATATACAAATTACTGCTGTAATTTAATGGTGTCCACTGACAATCTTCATTTCCGGATGGTTGAAATAGGTGAAGAGTTCTGCTATAATAAATTGCTATTATACCGAGAGAGAAAATCGCGAATGCTGCAGGAGGGCCTGGACTTGAGGGACAGTGTATGAAATATCAACAGTGGAAGCTTCCAGCTCCTGGCGGGTCTGCGGCCCGGCGGAGGCTGGAGGAGTCGGGGCTGCCCCCGCTATGCGCTGCCGTACTGTGTGCACGGGGGCTGGACACGCCTGAAAAGGCTGGAAGGTTTCTCTCCCATGGCTCTGAGCTGCTGCATGATCCCATGTTGCTGCGAGACATGGACCGGGCGGTGGAGCGCATCCGCCGGGGATTGGACAGCGGCGAAACCATTACTGTTTACGGCGACTACGACGTAGACGGTATTACCTCCACATGCCTGCTCACCGAGGCGCTCGCCTGGCTGGGAGGCCGGGTGGTCAGCTATATCCCGGACCGGACGGAGGAGGGCTACGGTCTGAACCCCGCCGCCATTGCACGGCTGGCGGAGCAGGGCGTGACCCTCATCGTCACAGTGGACTGCGGCATCACCGCCGTGGAGCAGGTGGAGTATGCCCGTTCCCTGGGGGTGGACGTGGTTATCACCGACCATCATCAGTGCAAGGACGCTATCCCTGCCGCCGTGGCGGTGGTGGCCCCCCGCCGGCCCGACTGCACCTATCCCTTCCCGGAGCTGGCCGGGGTTGGGGTAGCACTCAAGACAGCCCAAGCCCTGGTCCCGCCGGAGCAGCAGGAAAACGTGTTCTGCCGCTTTGCCGAGCTGGCCGCTATCGGCACCGTAGCCGATGTGATGTGCCTCACCGGCGAGAACCGGGCCATGGTCCGCCAGGGGCTGGAGCTGTTGGGCCATACCCGCCGCCCTGGCCTGCAGGCCCTGCTGCGGGAGGCGGGCAGCGACGGCACAGCTCCCACTGCTGTTACCGTCAGCTACGGCTTGGCCCCCCGCATCAACGCCGCTGGACGGATGGGGCAGGCACAGGTGGCGCTGGAGCTGCTGCTCACCCGGGAAATGGATCGGGGCGAGGGGCTGGCCCGGACCCTGTGCCGGCTCAACCGGGAGCGGCAGACCATCGAGCTTGAAATATTTCAGCAATGCGCTGGCCTGCTGGAAGATCAGCCCCAGTTGGCCAGCTCCGCCATTGTGCTGGCAGGGGAGGGCTGGCACCAGGGGGTAGTGGGCATCGTAGCCTCCCGGCTGGCGGAGAAATATGCCCGTCCCGCCTTCATGATTTGTCTGGAAAACGGCTGGGGTAAGGGTTCCTGCCGGTCCTTCGGTGGCTTCAACCTGTTTGCCGCCCTGGAGTCCGCTGCCCCCCTGCTGGAGGGCTACGGCGGCCATGAGTTGGCGGCGGGTTTCACAATCTTGGAGGAGAATATTTCCGCCTTCCGCGCAGCTATGGAGGAGCTGGTGTCCTGTCACGCCGGAGGACAGCCCATGCTGTCCTCCATCGAAATAGACGCTGAGATTGAGCACTGCGCCTTGCTGTCCACCGCCGAGGTGGACGCACTGTCCATCCTGGAGCCCTTCGGATCCGGCAACCCCAAGCCGGTGCTGTTGCTACGCTCCGCCACCGTGCTGTCCTGCTGCAATGTGGGGGGCGGCAAACACCTGAAAATGCGGGTGCGGCGGGACGGCGTTGTGCTGGACGCCATCTTTTTCGCCGCCAACGCCGCTGCCTGCGGCGTATCCACCGGAGACCGGCTGGACCTGATCTTTACCCCTCAGATCAACGAGTACCGGGGGGAACGGTCGGGGCAGCTTCAAATCTGCGACCTGCGTCCTGCCCCCACACGGGGGCAGCTTGAACGGGAGCTGTTTCAGCGCCTGCGGGAGGGAAAGGCCCTCTCCCGGTGGGAGGCGGGGCTGTTGCTGCCTGACCGGCAGGATTTCACCCGCCTGTGGCGGCTGCTGGAGCAGGTGTGCGCTGCGGGACCCGCCCAGGCTGGCCCCACCCTGCTTCGCCAGGCTGCACGGAACGGAGCAGGCCGGGATTGCTTTGGGCGCGTCCTGGTGTGCCTCCACGTGATGGACGACCGGGGGCTGATTCAGGCGGAGTGGTCGGGACAGACGGCCACTATCCGGCTGTGCCGCCCAGAACATAAAGTGAATTTGGAGGAAGCCCGGCTCATGCGGGAGCTGCGGGCATTTTTAGAATAGAGGAGGGACCAGTCATGGATCTGGCCCATGAACGCTACGAGGAACTGGAGCAACACATATTGGAGGCCAATCCTGCCGCCGATGTGGAGCGTATCCGGACCGCCTTTGAATACGCCAACGCACATCACGGCCCCCAACTGCGCAAGAGCGGCGAGCCGTATATCATCCACCCCATCGCGGTGGCGGAGATCGTCAATGAGCTGGAGCTGGACCAGGACTCTATTGTGTCCGCCCTGCTCCACGACTGCATTGAGGACACCGATTCCACCCACGACGAGATCGCCCGGCTGTTCGGTCCTCAGGTGGCTGAGCTGGTGGAGGGCGTCACCAAGCTCACCCGGATGCAGTACACCTCTCGGGAGGACGAGCAGATGGAGAACCTGCGCAAGATGTTCATGGCCATGGCCAAGGACGTTCGGGTGATCCTCATCAAGCTGTGCGACCGGCTGCACAATATGCGCACGCTTCAATACCAGTCCGATAAGAAGCAGAAGGAAAAGGCCCTGGAGACCATGGAGGTGTACGCCCCCATCGCCCACCGGCTGGGGA
>CATJRT010000468.1 GCA_949742895.1 uncultured Eubacteriales bacterium
CAGACGGCGGTGATCGCCCTGACCATCTACGGAGTCATGCCCATGGTGCGCAACACCTACGTGGGCCTGACCACCCTGGACCCGGATATTTTGGAGGCAGCCACCGGCATGGGCAGCACCGCCATACAGGCACTGCTGCGGGTCAAGCTGCCCATGGCCGCCGGAGTCATTTTAGCGGGGGTGCGGAACATGGTGGTCATGACCGTCTCCGTGGCTGGCATCGCATCCTTTGTGGGCGCGGGGGGCCTGGGCGTATCCATCTACCGGGGAATCACCATTTACAATCCCGCCATGACTGCGGCGGGGAGCATTTTAATTGCGGCCCTGGCGGTTTTACTGGATCTCATTTTGGGCCGCTTGGAAAAACACTTCAAAAAATTCGGGAGCTGATATCATGAAAAAGAAAATTCTTGCCTTGACCCTGGCCCTGGCCGCTGTTTTGAGCCTGTCCGCCTGCGGCAAATCCCCCGCCGCCAACGCCGGGCCGGTAAAGATCGCCGCCAAGCCGATGACGGAGCAGTATATCCTGGGCGAGATGCTGGGGCTTATCATCGAGGACGCGGGCTACGAGGTGGAGATTACCAAGGGCATCGGCGGCGGCACCAATAACATCCACCCCGCCATGGAGAAGGGGGAGTTTGACCTCTACCCGGAGTACACCTCCAGCGGCTGGGTCATGGTGCTGGAGCACAACGCTGTCGGCGTGGACGATATCGAGATGTTTGACAGCCTCAAGTCGGAATACCAGGAAAAGTATCAGATGACCTGGGTGGGCCTCTACGGCTTCAATAACACCTTTGCCATCGCCGTCCGGGAGGAAGCCGCCCAACAGTATAACCTGAAAACCACCAGCGACCTGGCCGCCGTGTCCGGGGAACTGAATTTCGGCGGCAACCCGGACTACATTGAGCGCGCAGACGGATTCCCCCTCTTGACGGAGACCTACGGGCTGGAGTTCAAGAGTGTCAACGACATCGACATCGGCCTGAAGTACCAGGCCCTCCAGAACGGGGATATCGACGTCATCAACGCCTTCACCACCGACGCCCAGCTTGGCAATCCGTCCGCCAGCCTGGTCACACTGGAGGATGACAGGCATTTGCAGGTCAATTACTTCTGTTCCACCGTGGAGCGGCAGGACGCACTGGAGAAATATCCCGGCCTGGAGGAGGCGCTGATGAAGATGGACGGCCTGCTGTCCGACGGCGAGATGGCCCGCCTGAACTACCTGGTGGAGGTCGAGGGCGCGGACGAAAAAGACGTTGCCCGGGACTTCCTGGTGGAAAAGGGCGTTTTAAAGGGATAAGCCATGGCGGAAACCATCATTCAATTTGACCATGTGAGCAAGTCCTTTGACCAGCACCCGGTTTTGCAGGATTTCTCCCTCTCCATCGAGAAGGGCTCATTCCTGACCGTGATCGGCCGCTCGGGCTGCGGCAAGACCACCGCCCTGCGGCTGATCAATGGCCTGATTTCCGCCGATTCAGGCCAGGTGCTGGTGCAGGGGGAGGACGTGGCGGACACCGACCCTGTGGCCCTGCGCCGGGGCATCGGCTACACCATCCAGAACGTGGGCCTGTTCCCCCATATGACGGTGGAGAAAAATATCGCCTATGTGCCCACCATCTCCAAATCCCCCCCTCTGGAAAGGGTCGGAACGACGACGCCGGGCGGCGGAGCTGCTGCAAACCGTGGGTCTGGAACCGGACCTGGCCGGTCGCTATCCCCGGGAGCTGTCCGGCGGGCAGCGCCAGCGGGTAGGCATTGCCAGGGCGCTGGCCGCCCAGCCGGATATTTTACTGATGGACGAACCTTTCGGGGCAGTGGATGAAATCACCCGCCGCCAGCTTCAGGATGAGGTCTTACGCCTCCACCAGGAGCGGGGCATCACCATCCTGTTTGTCACCCATGATATTGAGGAGGCCCTGAAGCTGGGCACTCGGGTGCTTGTAATGGAGGATGGCAAAGCGACCCAGTTTGATCCCCCCAGCGCCGTCATAGCCAGCCCCGCCACCCCTTTCGCGGCCCAATTGGTGCGCCGGAGCCGAGACTTTGCCCCCAGGCAGTAGAAGGAGGAATCATTCCATGGATAAAGCGGAATGGAAACCTGCTCTACACCGTCTCCCCGTTCCAAAATGTTTTGGACGCCCATTATCAGCAGCAGTTGGAGCTGCTGGCACTGGAAACCGCCCGCACTCGCTTCCAGCTCAATGCGTGACCACCCGGTTTCGCGTTGTAAGGCCCTTTGTGGCCTTCCTGTAGATTGGATGGAGATGGTACACCTCCCAGCCCCTGAAACGCGGTGTTGGCCCCCTGTCGCCCGCTATGCGCGAGTGTGTGCAATCTGGCCCCGCCTTGGCCCCGTGGGAGTGCCGGGTGAGGGCA
>CATJRT010000469.1 GCA_949742895.1 uncultured Eubacteriales bacterium
CAGGCGTTTTACAAGGTGATGTTCCCGCTGACCAGCTCCTCTGTGGCGGCGCTCACCGTGTTCACCGCCGTGTTCGCCTACAGCGACCTGATGTGGCCCTTGGTGGTCAACTCCGACCTGAACATGATGACCCTCAGCTCCGGCCTGGCCACCCTGCGTGGCCAGTTCAGCACCAATTTCCCGGTGCTGATGGCTGGCTCCCTGCTGGCCATGCTGCCCATGGTGATCCTCTACCTGTTCTTCCAGAAGCAGTTTATCGAGGGTATTGCCATGACCGGCGGGAAATAACAGGAAGCGCCGAGCCGGCGCGAGCAGCGCGGATGGACCGAAGCGAGGACGAGCAGCGGGCGCGAAGCGCCCAGAGACCAGTCCGAGTCGGAGGGAAGCCGCGCGTCGCGAGCAGGCGAGGCGTGACAGAAAGCGCCGAGCTGACGCGAGCAGCGCGGATGGACCGGAGAAAATCGGACCGCCGCAATTGACACAAGCATTTTCCTTTCCCCCTACAGCCCCGGCGTCGGCGTTCTGCCCCGCCGGGGCTGTGATTTCGCATAATATCAGGGAAAGGGAGCACAGTATTTTCCGTCAGCTCATCTAATTGAAACCTGGCGGGAAATCTCTTACAATGACCGCAGAACACTTTTGAAAAGTAAGGGGAATTCTTATGATTGTCTGCGACGCAGCCAAGAGGCTGTTTACCCTGCACACCCGGAACACCACCTATCAGATGAAGGTGGACGAGCTGGGTGTGCTGCTGCACACCTATTATGGTCCCCGGTTGGGGGGCGGGGATCTGTCCTGCCTCATCCGGCGGTGTGACCGGGGCTTTTCCCCAAGCCCCAACGGGGCGGGGAGTGACCGCACCTATTCCTTGGATATCCTGCCCCAGGAGTACTCCACCTGCGGCGTAGGGGATTTCCGTCTGCCTTCCGTGGAGTTCGAGATGCCCGACGGCAGCATGGCGGCGGACCTACGCTACTGCGGCTACGGCGTGGCGGAGGAGAAGTACGCCTTGCCGGGATTGCCCGCCTTCCACGGAAAGGGGGAGACCCTCATCGTCAGCCTGACGGACGAGGCCGCACAGGTGGGGGTGGAGTTGTATTTCGGCGTATTTGAGGACTGCGACCTCATCACCCGTACGGTACGGGCCGTCAACCGAGGCGAGCGGACCGTCCGCCTGCGGCAGTGCGCCTCTCTGTGTTTGGACTTTCAGCGGGGCGACCTGGACCTCATCACCTTCGACGGACGGCACGCCATGGAGCGGGGCTTCAACCGTGCTCCCCTGCGTCCCGGCGTACAGGGGGTGGGCAGCGTTCGAGGGACCTCCAGCCACCAGCACAACCCCTTTGTGGTCCTCTGCGAGCAAGAGGCCAACGAGGATTACGGCCTGTGCTACGGGGCCATGCTGCTCTACAGCGGGAACTTCCAGGCTATGGTGGAGCGCAGCCAGTTTGAGGATATTCGGCTGGTGATGGGCATTGACCCCTGGCATTTCTGCTGGACCCTGCAACCGGGGGAGACCTTCGAGGCCCCGGAGGCGGCGCTGGTGTGCTCCTCCAACGGCTTCGGCCAGATGAGCCGCCAGTTCCACCGGGCAATCCGGGAGCATCTTATCCGGGACCCCTATGAGGGTATGCGCCGCCCGGTGCTCATCAACAACTGGGAAGCCACCTATTTCGACTTTACTGCGGACAGGCTGGCGGAGATTGCCGGGGATGCAGCGGAGCTGGGCATCGAGCTGTTTGTCATGGACGACGGTTGGTTCGGCAAGCGGGATGACGACAACAGCGGCCTGGGGGACTGGCAGGTGAACGAGCGCAAGCTCCCCGGCGGGCTGTCTACCCTGACGGAGCGGGTCAAAGGGCTTGGGATGAAGTTCGGCCTGTGGGTGGAGCCGGAGATGGTGAACGAGGACAGCGACCTCTACCGTGCACACCCGGACTGGGCGCTGTCCGTTCCCGGCCGCGCCCCGGCACGGGGCCGCGCCCAGCTTGTGTTGGACTTTTCCCGTGAGGAAGTGCGCGAGCACATCTATCGGGCGCTGAAGCTGGTGCTGGACAGCGCGGATGTGTCCTATGTGAAATGGGACATGAACCGCAGCCTCACCGACGTGTGGTCTGCCGCCCTGCCGGCAGACCGCCAGGGGGAGGCGTATCACCGCTATGTGCTGGGCCTGTACGAGTTTCTGGAGCGTCTGCGGCAGGACTACCCCCACATTCTTATCGAGGGATGCAGCGGCGGAGGCGGACGGTTTGACGCCGGTATGCTCTATTATACCCCCCAGATTTGGTGCAGCGACAACACCGATGCCATTGACCGCCTGCACATCCAGTACGGCACCTC
>CATJRT010000470.1 GCA_949742895.1 uncultured Eubacteriales bacterium
CAGGGCCAGCCAGAAGGCGGACTGCTTCTGCATCCCCTTGGACAGGCGGCGCAGGGGCCGGCGGGGATCCACCTCCGGGAAGGCCTCCTGCAGCTTGTCAAACCGCGCCCCGTCGAATTGGGGATAGATGCCCTTGTAAAACTTCATCATGTCCCGGGTGGAGGCGGAGCCGAAGTAGTACAGCTCGTCGGGTATGACCGCCATGCGGCTTTTCAGGGCGGGGTTTTCATAGATGGACGCGCCCTCGAAGAGGATCTCGCCGGAGTCCGGCCGGTAGGCCCCGCACAGGTGGCGCAGGATGGTAGACTTGCCCGCGCCGGTTGGACCCACCAGCCCGGAGATGGAACCCTGGGGCACCGTCATGGTCAGCCCCTGCAAGGCCAAAAAGCCGTCGAAGCTCTTCACCACGTTTTTCACTTCGATCATGTCGTTTCCTCCTTCCCGCCGGTCAGGCACCGCTCCGCGATGTCCGCCGGAGACAGCCCCAGGTAGACCAGCTCCTGGACGACGGCGTCCAGCTTGGCCAGCAGCTCCTCCCGCCGCCCCGCGCTCACGTCCATGGGCAGGGCCGCAAAGCTCCCCTTCCCGGGGACGGAGTAGGCGTAGCCCTCGTGTTCCAGGGCTTCGTAGGCCCGCTGGATGGTGTTGGGGTTGATGGCGAGCTGGGCCGCCATGGCGCGTACCGACGGCAGCTTATCCCCCGCAGGAATGCCCCCGGTGATGATGAGCCGCCGCAGGCCGTCCCGCACCTGCTCGTAGATGGGGCGACCGTCTCGATGGTTCAGGGCGATCATCGTCCCGCCTCCTTTCATATCATAAACGTACTATCCGTACTAATACAGTAATTGTATCACGAAAAGCGGGCCATGTCAAGGCAGGAGGGAGGAGGAAGGGGCGTTCCGGAAGCATACATAAGCGGACAAGGGGGAAAAGGGAAAAATTTGTATAGAAAAACTTAAAAAAGACCGCTGACAACGGTGCAGATACCTGCTATACTATAAAAAAAGAGGCCCGTTCCGGACCGCGCTGTGGAAAGGAGTTTTTCATCATGTCCAGTCATGAGTTGAATACCGTCGCGTTTTTGAAGTGTGTTGGCCCGCTGCTGGAGAGTGGCCCTGTCAACGACATGAAGCAGTGGCGGCATCATTTTTCCATCACCTGCTATGAGCACTCCCTCTTCGTATCCTACGTGGCCTTCCGCCTGGCCCGTCGCCTGGGATGGGACTACCGGGCTGCCGCCCGGGCAGGGCTGCTGCACGACCTGTACCTGTACGATCCCTGGGACGCCTCCGCCCACCCCGGCAACCAGTGCCTGGACCATCCAGTGTTTGCCCTGCGCAATGCGGAGAAGCTGTGCCCCGACCTGAGCGAGAAGGAGAAAAACGCCATCGTGTCCCATATGTTCCCGCTGGCGGTCCACCTGCCCCGGTGCAGGGAGGCGGCGGTGGTGAACATCGCGGACAAGGTGTGCGCCACCATTGAGGTTATTCACCTCTACCGTACCCGCCGCATCCAGCGCTGGCTGCCCAAAACAGCGTGATAGGGACTGGGTGATTTGCTGTTTTGCCTCCTTCTCTCCCGCTTTCCTTGACGGTTTTAGTGAAATATGACAAAGTTTTGAAAATGGAAAAATTCTCTTCAAAATTTTTTTGATTCTGGTATAATGGGTAGCATAGGAAAACTCTGTCCGCAGGACTCTTACATTGTTTCTTTACAAGAAGTCAGGCAACATAAACCGGTTCACTGCACCGCCGGACGCGGCCCCACTGAGCTGTTTACAGCCCATGAAAGAGAGGAAGATTGAAAAACATGATTTCACATGGCAAGGACCTGAAGATCTTTTCCGGCAGCGCTAACCGCGCCCTGGCCGAGGGCATCTGCAAGGAGCTGAGCATTCCCCTGGGCAATGCCGAAACCGGCGCCTTCTCCGACGGGGAGAATTTTGTTTCCATCTATGAGACCGTCCGCGGCTCCGATGTATTTGTGGTCCAGTCCACCAGCTCCCCTGTGAACGACAACCTGATGGAGCTGCTCATCATGATCGACGCCCTCAAGCGGGCCAGCGCGGGCCGCATCACCGCCGTGATCCCCTACTTCGGCTACGCCCGGCAGGACCGCAAGACCAAGCCCCGGGACCCCATCTCCGCCAAGCTGGTGGCCAACCTCATCACCCGTGCGGGTGCAGACCGGGTGCTCACCATGGATCTGCACGCCAACCAGATCCAGGGCTTCTTTGACATCCCGGTGGACAACCTGATGGGCGCTCCCGTGTTTGTGGA
>CATJRT010000471.1 GCA_949742895.1 uncultured Eubacteriales bacterium
ATCTCCCGGACCTTGTCCACGGGCATGTTCATCTCCTCGGCGATCTCCTCCGGAGAGGGGTCGTGGCCCAGCTCCTGCAAAAGCTGCCGGTTCACCCGGATGACCTTGTTGATGGTCTCCACCATGTGGACCGGGATGCGGATGGTCCGGGCCTGGTCGGCGATGGCCCGCGTGATGGCCTGACGAATCCACCAAGTGGCATAAGTGGAGAATTTATAACCTTTTGTATAGTCAAATTTCTCCACCGCCTTGATAAGCCCCAGGTTGCCCTCCTGAATCAGGTCCAGGAACAGCATCCCGCGACCCACATACCGCTTGGCGATGGACCCCACCAGACGCAGATTGGCCTCGGCAAGCTGCTGCTTGGCCCGCTCCCCCGCCTTGATGGTCTTTTTCAGCTCTTTGAGGACCTCCTCGGGAATTTCCTCCCCCAGCTTTTCCAGCTCGGCAAGCTGCTCTTCCGCTGCATTACCAGCCGACATGGCTTGAGCCAGCCCCACCTCCTGCTCCGGTGTAAGCAGGTCCACCTTGCCGATCTCCTTGAGGTACATCCGCACCGGGTCGTCGATGGCAAAGGAGTCCACCAGGGTGTTGGGGTCAACGATCTCCTCCTCCGGAATATCCTCCAAATCCTCGGTGGAGGGCAGGATGGCATCCTCCAGGTCTGGAATGTAATCCTCTCCGGCCGTGTCCACCCCCAGGCTCTCCAGCACGTCGTAGATCTTGTCCATCGGTTCCGTCTCCAGGCTCATGGACTCCAGAACCTCCATCATCTCGCCGGAGGACAGCTTGCCCTTCTTATACCCGGCGTCCACCAGCTCCAGCAGCTTTTCGCTGCCCTGAATGCCCTCGGTCATCTTTTGCAGCTCCTGTTTGGCAGCCTCCAGCTTTTCCGGGCTGACCAAGGCGGACACCGGGATGGTCTCTGTCTTTTTTGCAGCCTTTTTCTTTTCACTCATGGTCCTTCATCCTCCATAGGCTTTTTTCTGTTTCAGCGCCTCTCTCAAGCTCGCCAGATCCTCTGCGCTGTGTATATCTCCTTCACGGCGGGCCGCGAGGATGGTCTGTTTATAATCCGCCAGGGCTGCTTGTGCGGTGTGCCGGGGCTGAGGCTCCTGCACCGCTGCTGTGAGCTGGTCCATCTCTGCCGGAGTAAACTGGCCCTCCAATGCGGGCAGCGCCACGGAACGCCCCTCCTCCCACCGCCGCCGCAACAGGGCGTAGGCCCGGCCCAGCAGAGGCGAGGTAAAGCTCTCCTCCGTCAGCTCATTCAGTTGGGTGAAGAATTCGCTGTCCAGCAGCACCACCCGCAAAATGCCCTCCTCTGCACGGGCAGAACGGATGTTGCTGTACCGCAGGCTCCGGTCCCTGGGCTGGAGCTTTTGGGAGGGCATCAGGTCCCGGCGCTCCTCCTGCTTCCTGTTTTTCCATCCCTGCCGTTTACGCAGACGTTCCACCTCCTGAAGCACCGCCTCCTTGGACACACCCGCCGTCTCGGCGGTCCGCCCGGCGTAAACCTCCCGCTCCACTGGACTTCCCAGGGAGGCCACCACCTCTGCCGCACTCTGGAGATATTTGGCCCTCTGGTCGTCCCGGCTCAGGTCAAAGCCTGCCTGTACTGCCCCCAAGCGGTACTCCACCGAGTTGGAGCTGCCATCCATCAGGGCCTGGAACGCTTCGGGGCCGTAATTCTTGATGTAGTCGTCGGCGTCCTGCTTACCCAGCGTGCCATCGGGCAGCTTCCGCTTGGGCAGGCGGAGCACCTTAACACCGATGTCCGAGTTCTTCAGCAAGGCGATGGCCCGCTGTGTGGCGTCCTCACCGGCGTCGTCGTTGTCGTAGCACAGCAGCAGCTCTTTGGTATACCGACTGAGCAGCCGCACATGCTCCTCGGTCAGCGCGGTGCCCATGGTGGCCACTGTGTTGTCGAACCCCGCCTGATGAAGGGTGATAACGTCGATATTGCCCTCCACCAGAATGAAGTTGGGCCGTTTTGTGTTTTTGGCGTAGTTCAGGCCGTACAGGATGGACCGCTTTTTGAAGATGGCCGTCTCCGGCGTATTCAGGTACTTGGGCGTCGAATCGTCCATCACCCGGCTGGTGAAGCCGATCACGTCTCCCCGTACGTCGATGACAGGCAGCATCAGGCGGTTACGGTACTTGTCGTACACGCCGCCCCCCGGGGGTCGGACAGCATGGCGCGGTAAAAGCGGGCGGCCTCCTTGTTGAGCTCCAGGATGCGCTTGCGCTTCTCCCGCCACCGGCCG
>CATJRT010000472.1 GCA_949742895.1 uncultured Eubacteriales bacterium
AGTGTGGAGCACCCCCTCGATCTGACCCAAGAAGGCAGCCAGATCATCCGTGTCGTCGGAGGTGGCCCCCGCCTCATTCATCATGCTCAAAGAAATAGGGACCACCGCTACTGTACCCTCATGATACAGGTGCATATGCTGCAAAATCAGGCTTTCCAGCTTCATTCGCGCCATAGATTTGGTGCGGAAATGCCGCTTGTTCAGCACCTGATAGTCAATCCCCTGCTCCATCAGTGATGCAGCTGCCCGGTGGGTGTGGGGCGTGGTGTTGGCGTAGACGAAGCAGCCGCAGTCGGTGGACACCGCGACATACAGCGGCGCGGCAATGTCCAGGTTCATCACGCCCAGCTCATTGCAGAGCTCCCAGAGGATTTCCCCACAGGCCGCCTTGTCCGCCTCCAGACAGGTCTTCCTGGCGAAAAACTCCTGGGAGGGATGGTGGTCGATGGCCAGGTCGATGCGGTCCCTGTAGGGCTCTGCGTTGGGTGGCAACAGGTTCACCGTGGCTACATCCACGCTAACCACTGTGTCCGGCGTATAATCTTCCGGGGCGGCGCGGCCCTTCAGGTACGGACGCAGGGTCCTTCCCGCGTCCAGGCTGGGCAGCATCCAAGCGGTCTTACCCATGGCCCGCAACAGCTCGAAGAGCCCTGCGCCGCAGCCAATGGTATCCCCGTCGGGACGCTTGTGGGTCAGAATCAGATAGTTGTCGTGGACTTTCAGAAATTCAGCAGCTTCCCGAACATCCATAACTCAGTCCTCCTCGTCCAGCACAATATGGGCGTTGGCCGGGTTGGCGGGCTTGACCAACGTGGGGTCCCGGAGCATATCCAGAATGTGCGCCCCCTTGTCGATGGAGTCGTCCTGTACGAAGGACAGCTCGGGGGTGTTGCGCAGGTTCAGTGCCTGGCCCAACTCCCGGCGCAGATAGCCCGAGGCGGACTTCAGCCCCTTCAACGCCTGAGTGGCGGCGGACTTGTCCAGCACGCTGACATAAATCTTCGCGTATTTCAGGTCCGGGGTAGTCTCCACTGCGGTGACGCTGACCATACCCGCGTCCGCCACCCTGGGGTCCTTCACAGTGCGGATGAGGGTGGACAGCTCCCGCTGAAGCTCCTCGTTGATGCGTCCGATGCGATTGCTTGGCATTGCGTTCTCCTTTCAAATCTCAACAGTAAAGCAGACCTGACAAATCAGGTCGTCAAATTCTCCAGTGAGGTCGGGCTCACGCTCTAACTCATATAACATTCCCAGAGTGTCTAAATCAAATTCCGACAGCGTTCCACGGTAATGGCAGGTGCTGCCCGCGCCGCTGCCCACCCATAGAGACCACAGCTCCACCTCCTCGCCGGGGGAGAAATTGTCCCGCAGGTAGGCCCGCAGGTGGTTTAGGTCGGTGCCACAGTGCTTAAAGTCCAACACATATTGAAAGGACTTCATCTCAATGCCCAACTCATCCACGGCATTTCGGTAATACTCGTGAGGCGCAACGGCAAAACCACAGGTGAAGCCGATAGTAGGCGGTTCGATACCCATGGTGTCCAGGTCGGCGCTGTAGTGTTCCCGAAACTCCTGCCGGTCGCACAGAGGCAGTTCCCTGTCAGCGGCAATGAGATTGACGTGGCTCATGATGTGCTCCTTTCCTGCGAAAACGGGGCGGGCGAAATCGCCCGCCCCAAGCCCTTTTACTTTTGGTCTGCCGTTTTGAGGTATACCCGAATCAATTTTTTGATTTCATCGACGGTGTAGGTTTGCTGCTCGGGCTTTTCATCAAGAATGTCGAACAGATCAAACGCCATGGCTTTTCTGGTATCCTGTCTCTCGGCTTCGGTTCCCATTTTGCACTCCTTCCTTTCGTCTGAACGTGCTTATACCTCAATCTGCTCCATCACGAAGGCTTCGATGATATCGCCTTCTTTGATGTCGCTGTACTTCTCGATGCCGATGCCGCACTCGTAGCCCCGAGCGACCTCCTTCACGCTGTCCTTGAAGCGCTGGAGAGAGTTCATCACGCCCTCGTGGATAACGATGCCATCCCGCACCAGGCGGATTTGGGCATTGCGCGCCACCCGGCCCTCGGTGACGTAGCACCCGGCCACGAAACCCACGCCGGTGATCTTGTACACCTGGCGCACCTCAGCTTGGCCCAGAGCGACCTCCTTGAACTTGGGGGCCAGCATACCCTTCATGGCGGACTCAATTTCGTTGATGCAGTCGTAGATCACCCGGTACATCCGCATATCCAC
>CATJRT010000473.1 GCA_949742895.1 uncultured Eubacteriales bacterium
CAAGGTGGCGGAGTATATCGCCGAGTGCAAAGACAACGGCATCGCCCTGCTGCCCCCGGATATCAACGAATCCGGCGCGGCCTTCACCGTGTCCGGGGACAACATCCGCTTCGGACTGACGGCGCTGAAGGGGGTAGGGATAGGCTTTGTCAACGCGGTGCTGGCCGAGCGGGAAAAGGCTGGGCCCTTCGCCTCCTTCCCGGAGTTCTGCGCCCGGATGTATGACACCGACCTGAACAAGCGGGTGCTGGACAGCCTCATCCGCTCCGGCTCCTTCGACAGCATGGGCTACCGCCGCTCCCAGCTTCTGAAGGCCTATGAGTCGGTGGTGGATTCCATCGCCCGGGACCGCCGGAAGAACGTGGAGGGCCAGATCGACCTGTTTGGCGGCGGCGGGGATGGGCTGTCCGTCCCTGTAATGGACCTGCCTGATATCCCAGAGTTCGCCCCCGGCGAACTGATGGCTATGGAGAAGGAGACCACTGGCCTGTACCTGTCCGGCCACCCCATGGACCAATACCGGGTGCAGGCCCAGGAATACCACGCCATACCTATCGCAGCGGTGATGGCGGGAGACGGCGAGGAGGAACGGGCCTACCCCGACGGCGAGCGGGTGACGCTGGCGGGGGTGGTGGAGTCGGTGCGCACCAAGACCACCAGGAACAACTCCATCATGGCCTACGTCATGCTGGAGGACGCCACCGGGTCCATCGAGCTGCTGGCCTTTTCCAAGGTGCTGTCCGAAAGCGGCTCCTTTCTCAAGGCCGGCCGGCCGGTGGCGGTGACGGGCCGGGTGTCTATCCGGGACGAAAAGGACCCCCAGCTCATGGCGGACCGGGTGATGCCCCTGTCTGCCGGCGAGGCGAGCCAGGACGGCCAGTCCGCCCTGGTGTTGTGGATCAAGCTGCCCGACAGTGGCGAGAGCTTTATATGGCTGAAAAAGCTGCTGAATATGTTCCCAGGCCGGGTCCCCGCCAAAATATATTTTGCCGACAACGGGAAAAAGCTCCAGACCCAGTGCCTCATCCACGACGCGCTGCTGGCCGAGCTGCGGGAGCAGCTCGGCGGGGACTGCGTGGTGCTGAAAAAGAGATAAAAACGTCCCGGAGGCCAGTGCCTTCCGTAAATATCCAAGGAGAGACCCATGTACAAGATCCTGAGCAAAATTGGAAAGGTGCTGTTCCACCGGCTGGGCATTGTGGGGGTACTCATTGTGGCCCAAATCGTCCTGTACGCTGCGGGACTGGTGGTGCTGCGGGACAGTCCATATTATAAGACGGTGGAGTGGCTGTTCATCACCCTGTCCGTGCTGGCGGCCATGTGGATCGTGGGCGACAAGACCAATCCCGGCTATAAGATCGGCTGGATCATCATCGTGCTTGGGCTGATGCCCTTCGGCTCCCTGGCCTACCTGCTGCTGGGCGGTAACCACCTGTCCGCCTTCAACCAGAAGCGCCTGCGCGCCATGGAGCGGAAAATCCAAAAAAACCTGTCCGCCGAGTGTGGCCGCTCCGCTGTCCTGGGGGAGCTGCTGGGGGAGGACGCCGCCTGCATGGCCCGCTACCTGGAGCAGACCGTCTCCTGCCCGGTGTACGGCAATACCCACACCAAATACTATCCCCTGGGGGATGTGTGCTATGACGACATCCTGTCCGCCCTGCGGGGAGCGGAGCGCTACATCTTCATTGAGTACTTCATCATCGAGGAGGGCAAGCTGTGGAACTCCATCCTCGATATTCTGAAGGAGAAGGCGCGGCAGGGGGTGGAGGTCCGGGTGATCTACGACGATGTAGGCTCCATCTCCACCCTGCCCTCCGATTATCCCACCCGGCTCGAGGCGCTGGGCATCCACTGCCAGGTGTTCGGCCGGCTCATGCCGGTGGTATCCCTGCGGCAGAACAACCGGGACCACCGCAAGTATATGATCGTGGACGGTCGGGTAGCCTTCACCGGCGGCATCAACATGGCCGACGAGTATATCAACGTCAAGCCCCGGTTCGGCCACTGGAAGGACTCCGCCATCCGGCTGGAGGGGGACGCGGTGTGGTCCATGACTGTCTCCTTCCTGTCCATGTGGGACTTCACCCACAGCAGCGAGGAGCATTTCACTCCCTTCCGCCCCGCCCCGGCCCCCGGCGGCGCGGCGGGCTATGTCCAGCCCTACCACGACTGCCCCTGGGACCGGGAGCCAGTGGGCCAGTCGGTGTACCTCAACCTGATC
>CATJRT010000474.1 GCA_949742895.1 uncultured Eubacteriales bacterium
AGGGCAGCTCTTCTGTGATGAACGTATCTACGCCGGGGTTTTGCAGGCCCACGGAGTTGAGCATACCCATTGGGGTCTCGGCGATACGGGGAGGGGGATTACCTTCTCGGCTATAAAGCGTTAATCCCTTACAGCATATGGCTCCCAGCATAGACAGGTCGTAGAACTGGCCGTACTCCCGCCCAAAGCCGAAGGTGCCAGAGGCCACCGTCACCGGATTTTTCAGAGTGACACCAGCCAGGTCTACAGTCATGTCTATGCAGGAGGTGTCCGGCGGCTGGGGAACAGGGAAGATCTGTTCCGATTTTTGACCGTTTCTCCCCTTTCCAATAACGATCTCAGGCTGAATATGAGATTTTTCCCGATCATGCATCCCAGTCCACCTCCACTGCGTTGAATACCGGGCCGTCCTTACAGACGTGTTTCATAGCACCGTCCTTCATTTGAATGGAGCAGCCTAAACAGGCCCCTACACCGCAGGCCATGCGCTCCTCCATAGATACCTGACAGGAGATGCCGAACTCCGCTGCTACCGTAGCCACACTTCTCAGCATCGGTTTGGGTCCACAGACAAGTATAGCTGTAAAGTGTTTGTCCTTTGCGAGAATGTCTCGCACCTGACCGTCTACAAAGCCGTGATGGCCCAAGGTGCCGTCGTCGGTGCAGATAAAGGTCTGCTCGCAGTGTTCCTCAAAGCGAGAGGTAACGGTGGGGAACGCTTTATTCTTGGTTCGGAAGCCCAGCACCGCCACCCTGGGCCATTTCAGATATTCACCGTATTCGATCAGCGGCGGCACGCCGATGCCGCCCCCCACCAAGAGGTAGCGCCCCTCTTGCGATACATCGAAGCCGTTGCCCAGAGGGCCAAGCACGTCCAGCTTGTTTCCTTTCTTGCGCTGGGACAGCCACCTTGTGCCCTCGCCTCGGACCTCGAAGATGAGGGTGGCCAGGTCCTCCGGCTCATCCCAGCCGGTGATAGCCACCGAGATGGGGCGGCGGAGAAGCTGATTGGCTCCGCATTTGATATGTAAGAACTGTCCACCCCGCAGGCCGTGCTGTTCCACCAGCTTACCCACCTCCAGCACCATCCACCATGTGTTGGCATCAAGCTGGGTCATGGATGCGACAGTACACACTTGTTGGATCGGCATAGCTGACCCTCCTTATAAAATAGTAACATACTGACGGATCTCGTGCCGCATCTGTTCAGCAGCGGTACGGGCGGCCTCCTGATAGTCCGCGCCGTCCTTGCCAGTCTTCTGCCAGGCGCACATGATGGAGCGGGAGGCGTTGACGATGGCTCCCCGGCCCAGCTCATCGAAGGCGCAGCGTACGTCGGCGGCGGTGCCGCCCTGTGCGCCGTAGCCGGGGACCAGAAAAAAGGTCTTGTCCAAGCGGCGGCGCAGTTCCTTGAGGACGGAGGGATGGGTGGCCCCCACCACGGCCCCCAGGACCTGGTATCCATATTTCCCTTCGGTGTCTTGACTCCAGCGCTGAGTGAGGTCGCCCATGACTGTGTAGACCAGCCGGTCCCCGGCCACCATGTCCTGAAGCTCTACAGAAGAAGGATTAGAGGTCTTGGCCAGCACAAAGGCACACTTGTTTCGTTCCGTACAGTCCTTCAGAAAGGGGGTGATGGCATCGGAGCCCATATAGCCGTTAAGAGTGACACAGTCGGCGTCGAACACCGGACATGGGGTTCCGCCCACCTGGGTCGTCCCCAGCCACGCTTCGCTGTAGGCTGTGGCGGTAGTGCCGATGTCGCCCCGTTTGATATCGGCGATGACGAACAGGCTCTTTTCTTTGGCGTAAGCAATGACTGTCTCCAGCGCTTTCATCCCCCTCCAGCCAAGCATTTCGAAATAGGCGGACTGAGGCTTGACTGCGGGGATTACATCTGCCAGTGCGTCGATGAGGCCACAATCGAATTCCAGCACCGCTTCAGCTGCGGCTTCCAGTGTTTCGCCGCAGCGGTCGACGTGCTTTTTCAGGATGAATGGGGGAACATATTCCACCCGTGCGTCCAGACCGGCCACAGTGGGGTTCTTCTTTTCTTTAATTTTGTCCTGCAATACGTCGAACGACATGATTCAGTCCTCCTGATTGATGATGTTTCCCCGGGAAATGGTATATTTCACTTTTCCCCGCACGGTTCGCCCGTGGAAGGGGGTGTTGCGGCCTTTAGAAGCGAATTGATTTCGGTCGATGGTCCATTCTTTATCTGGATCAAAGATGATGAGGTCGGCATCCCGGCCCACGCTCAGCGTCCCCTTGTCCAGACCCAACAGGGCAGCAGGGGAGGCAGACATCAGCGCCAGCACCCGGCTCAAGGGCAAACGCCCTGTGTGGTACAATCCGGTAAGGGTCAGGGGCAGGGAAGTCTCCAGTCCCACCATGCCGCTGGGCGCGTCGGGGAGAGGCTTTGCCTTTTCCACGGCGGTGTGGGGCGCATGGTCGGTGACGATGGCGTCGATGGTTCCGTCCTCCAGCCCTGCCAGGATGGCATTTACATCTGCCTGGGTGCGCAGGGGCGGATTGACTCTTGCCATAGTCCCTTGGCGGAATATTTCGTCGTCGGTGAGGGTAAAGTACTGGGGGCAGGTCTCACAGGTGATTCGAATGTCTCGTGCCTTGGCCTGCCGAACGATGTCAACCCCTTTGCCAGTGGAGATGTGGCAGATGTGGACGTGAGCGCCGGTTTCCTCCGCCAGCATCGCATCCCGCATGATTTGAAGCTCCTCAGCGATGGCGGGGCGGCCGGGTAGGCCCAGCTTTGCGGACACTGTACCCTCGTTGACGGCGTAATTGCGCACCATGTCCCGGTCCTCACAGTGGTCCAGCAGGGGCAGGCCCAGCTCTTTTGCAGCCTGCATAGCTTGTCGAAGCAGGGCCAGATTTTGAATGGGTACACCGTCGTCGGTGAGGGCGGGAACGCCCGCTCGCTGCAGGGCGGAAAAGTTGGTGAGCTTCTCGCCCTTTTGCCCCACTGTAACCGCGCCGGCGGGGAGGACGTTTACCCCGGTGGGCTCGGCTTTCTCTCGGACAAAGGTCACGATTTCTGGGCAGTCTGTGGTGGGGAGGGTGTTGGGCATGGCCACCAAGGTAGTCACGCCGCCCCGGGCTGCAGCGGCGCA
>CATJRT010000475.1 GCA_949742895.1 uncultured Eubacteriales bacterium
AACCTGCCCCGTTGGGCCCGCTCCCCCCGGTAGACCTTGCCGATCTGGAACCGGCGGAAGGGGAACACCAGTTCAGCGTAATGCAGGGCTACATACTTGGCCAGGGGGACGGTGAGGTCAAAGCGCAGGGACAGGTCGGTGTCCCCCTTGGTGAAGCGATAGATCTGTTTTTCCGTCTCGCCGCCTGCCTTGGCCAGCAGCACCTCGCTGGCCTCGATGACGGGGGTGTCCAGGGGGGTAAAGCCGAACAGGGCGTAGGACTGGCGTAGCAGCTCGGTCATCCGCTCAAATTGCACCTGTTTTTCCGGCAGCAGCTCCATGAAGCCGGAAAGGGTGCGGGGTTTCATCTTACTCATGTTATAAGGCTCCTTCTTTGC
The DNA here is from genome assembly GCA_949742895.1 of uncultured Eubacteriales bacterium. The sequence goes on from CATJRT010000475.1 coordinate 378, forward strand.
AAAAAGATATGCTCCCACCCCATCACAGTGGGACGAGAGCATTGGTGCCACGCGGCCATTTGGCGTATCATGGGCCGGCGGCTGTTTTGCTTTCAGCTCAGTCGGCGCTGAACGTGTGCCGCAGCACTGGCACACACGCCCTCTGACTCGGGACACAGGTATGTTCAGGCTGTCAGATGTGCCCTTTGCTCCGGTCCATCCGTCCCTCTATGTGCCGCCGTTACGCTTTTATACTTTAATAGGTGCGGTAGGCTTGATGATCTGCCGCCAATCCAGGTCGCCACGGGCCAAGCCGTGGATGAGCATCTCGGCTGTGGCGGCGTTGGTGGCAATGGGGACGTTGTGAAGGTCGCACAGGTTGTTGATATACCGCAAATCCTTGTCCAGCTCGTCGGAATTGGGGTCATTGAAAAACAGCACCATGTCAATCTCATCATAGGCGATGCGGGCGCCGATCTGCTGGCTGCCGCCCTGTGCATGGGCCAGAAAGAGCTGGACAGGCAGGCCAGTCGCTTCCGACACCTGTTTACCAGTGTTGCTGGTGCCGCACACGGTATGTTTCGAGAGAATCCCACAGTAGGCAATACAGAACTGCACCATCAATTCCTTTTTGTTGTCGTGGCTCATTAGGGCAATATTCATTATAGAAACCATCCTTTCTACAAATCTCAGCGGATGTGAAGCAGCGGGACTCGTTTCCCGAGGATTCGTTTTGCAATATTCAAATAAGCAGGAGCCGCTCCCTTGTAGGTGGCTAAGATCACCGGCGTACCAGATGCGGCGGCAACGGTGACCATGTGGTCCTCCGGTACCACCCCCAGCAGAGGCAGGCCTGCGGCGTCCATTGCGTTGTCGATGGAGGTGCGCAGCTTGGTCATAAGCCTGGGCTGCACACGGTTCATCACTAGGTGGAGCTGGTTGAGCTGGTGCAGCTCAGCTACTGCCCGCTGGGCGTCCCGAAGGGCGGCGGGGTCCACGGCGGAAACGACGATTACCCTGTCTGCCGCAGCCATGGCAAGCTGAAATCCTTCCCCCAGTCCGGCCGGGGAGTCCATAAATATGAAGTCGAAATATTCCTTTGCCTCTGCCACCACCTCGCAGAAGCGTTGGGTATTCAGTCCAGTGGAGGACATAGGAGCAGTAAGCAGATACAGCCCACGGATCTGGGGCTGCTCCACTGCGGCGGAGAGCAGCGGACAACGGTGCTCCATTACGTCGGAGAAGTCCATCACCGCCCGATCAGACAGGCCCAGCACCAGGTCCAGGTTGCGCAGCCCGATGTCCAGGTCGATGCACAATACCCGGTGGCCCAGCGCCGCCAGACAGGACGCGGCTCCGGCGGTGAGGGAGGTTTTTCCGGTCCCGCCCTTACCCGATGTGACCATGACGGAAGTGCCCATGGAAAGCTTCCCTCCTATTGTAAATCATACCATATCAATTCATAAATGGCAATAAAAAAATGCACAATTTACCTAAAATTCCATAGTATGGACGTTTTTATTGTATTTGTACGCTCGGAGTGAACGATTTTTGTTTACAGCGGATGCTTTTGCAGCTTTGCCCACCGGCGGGGATACTGCTCCGGTGTTTGTGCCGTTTTTTCCACGATGACCACCCGATGGGCCACTCCGGTGTGGGGGATGGTATAATCAAAGCACCGTTCCACCCGCCCCCCCAGAGCTTGGATAGCGGGCAGGGCGTCCTCCAGCTCGCTGCCGCAGTCCACCCCTTTCATAGCCAGGAACCGCCCCCCCACTTTCACAAAGGGGAGGCACAGCTCGCAGAGCAACCGCAGCTCGGCCACTGCCCTGGCTGTGGCAAAGTCAAATTGCTCTCGAAATTCAGGGTTCCGGCCCATCTCCTCTGCCCTGCCTTGCACCGCCTGAATACCGGTGAGGCTCAACTCTCCAGAAACCTCGGACAGCCAGTCTACCCGCTTGTTCAGCGAGTCCAGCAGGGTTACGTCCAGCGCAGGTGTCAGGATTTTCAGCGGTACGCCGGGAAATCCCGCCCCGGTGCCCACGTCGATGAGGGTCTTGCCCCCCAGTCCGACGCAGTTCAGCAGGGCAGCGCAGTCCAGCATATGCAGGGTGGCCACGTCCGAAGGCTCTGTGATGGCGGTGAGGTTCATTACCTGGTTTTTTTCCATCAGCGCCTGCCCGTACCGGGCCAGCAGTTGGGGTGCTTCCTTTGGGGCGTTTATTCCCAGTTCCGCCAGCCCGGTGCGGATCAGCTCTTCCATAGCCCTCACCCCTGGAGTGCCGCCAGCAAGGCGGGGATGCCCAGAATCAGACCCAGTACCACTCCGGCGGCGCAGGCAATTAGCGCCAGGATTCCTCCGGCCAGTCCGCCGGGGAGGGCCCTGGTTTTCAGCCGCCGGATGACCACTACTGCCAGCGTTACACACACGGGGAGAAGAAACAGCGGAAAGGTGCCGGGGAGCTGCCGCCCTCCGGTAAAGAGGGTAAAGTTGAGGATGAAGATGAGCATGACCACATAGGCGATGCCCATCCATGCTGCGGCCCTTTTTTCAAAGGAAGCGGGCGTGTATTTGGGTGTTTCGTTTTCCTGCTGGGGTTGTTCGTTTTCTGACATGATGTTCTCCTTTGGACTGTTCAGCGCTTCTCTTTCAACAGGTCCCGAATTTCAGTCAGCAGCTTTTCCTCGGCGGAGGGAGCGGGGGGTGCGGGAGGGGTTTCCGCTTCCTTTTTCCTGGCGGCGTCCATTACCCGGTTTACCGCTTTGACGATGCAGAACACCACCAGGGCCAGGATAAGGAAGTTTATGATGGCGGAAATAAAGCTGCCGTAATTGAGCATATTGGGGGTGGCGTCCTCGGCCACGGCATGGAAGGTGGGTAGTGCCACGCTCATAGAGGAAAAGTCAATGCCGCCCAGGAAGATGGACACAATGGGCATGATGATATCGTTGGTCAGCGAGGAGGTGATGGTGGAAAACGCGCCGCCAATGATAACGCCTACGGCAAGGCCGAGGACATTGCCTTTGTTGATGAATTCCTTGAATTCCTGAAAAAACTTTTTCATTTCAGACCTCCGGCTCAAAATCGTCCGGGCTGGCCTCAATTTCCTTGTCCTCAGCAATCATGGCGTCCGGTGCGGCCCCGTCCACTTCAATTAGCGCGGCCTCCGGCTCGTCGTCGGCGAATAGCTTCGCCTCCTGAATTTCCCGCAGGGTGCGGATGCGAGATTTGGGACCAAAATTCAGAGTAATGCGGTCCCGCCCCTCAATTTCCGGATCGGGTTCCCGTTTGACCTGCCATAAAAATGCGTCTATTTCGGTCTCGCCGGTAATTCTGTTTTTTCGTACGCAGTAGGGCAGCAGACTGGCCGCAACGGCACCGATGCCCAGTACCTTCCAAATTTTTTTCATGAAATCTTCTCCTTACATTTTGAATTAAGCCGTTTATTGCCTGGGCTTCAGGAACTCGGTTCCGCCCATATAGGGTCGCAGGGCCTCGGGGATGCGGACGCTGCCGTCCGCTTGGAGGTTATTCTCCAGCAGGGCGATGAGCATACGGGGCGGGGCCGCCACGGTATTGTTCAGGGTGTGGGGCAGGTACGTTCCGTTTTCCCCCTTCACTCGCATTTTCAGGCGGCGGGCCTGGGCGTCCCCCAGGTTGGAGCAGGAGCAGACCTCAAAGTACTTCTTCTGCCGGGGGGACCAGGCCTTGATATCGCAGGATTTCACCTTCAGGTC
>CATJRT010000476.1 GCA_949742895.1 uncultured Eubacteriales bacterium
GCATTTGTTTTCCAGATAGTCCAGCAGCTCGGCGCTGCCCTCCCGGTGGATGTGCTCGGTGTAGATTTCGATAAATTCCTCTTTTCCCGGCATGGTTTGACCTCCTAAACAGGATGATTCTTTTCTTCTTCCCATCCATTATAGCAAAAAAAGGCGCCGGGGGCAACCCCGGCGCCTGCTCAGTCTTCCAATGTTTTTTGCAGGTTTTCCATGATCTCCGCCAGCTTGGCCGCTTTCTTTTCCGGGTCGGTCTCCTTGTCCATATCCCGGAGATAGCCCAACAGGAAGCGCACCCAGCTTTGGAACTGTTTGTCTGTCATGCCCATTGAAAGCACCCCCTTCGCAGCTATTGTAGCATAATCAGGGATAGAAGGCAAGGCGGATTTCAGCCGCCGCTGTCCCCCAGTTTCTCCAGCGCCGCCAGGGTGCTCGCGGCCCCGTCCGGAACGAAGACGGAGACTGTCCAGGCCTGGTCCCCGCGCTCCGCCGTGAAGGTCAGGCTGCGCTCGTAGCGGTCCGGGTCGTAGTAGTAGCCGGAGTTTTTGTCCACGCTGCGCGTGCCGATGCGGCCTGCGGCGAAGTCCTCCAGCACCGCGTCCAGCAGGGCCTGGGCGTCCGCGCCGTAGAAGTAGCCGTCGGGGTCCTCCACGTAATAGTAGTCCCCGTATTCCTCATCGTAGTTCCGATAGTAGAACCGCGCGCTGCTCAGCCGCCCGCCGTTGGCCAGCACCTCCTCCAGCGTGTCGAAGCCGTAGACCCGCCAGTAGAGGTCCCGGTCGTCGAAGACCCGCTGGAGCGCCCAGGCGGCGGTCCCCTCCGTGCCCGCCTGCGCCGCGTCGATGGTCACGGAGTAGCGCCGGGACAGGGTCCCACCCCCGTCCAGATGGTAGACCAGCGTGAAGGAGGCGGAGCGGGAGCCGTCGCGGAAGCTGGACCAGTCCGCGTCCCGCTGCTCCACGGCGGCACGGTGCAGGTCCACGAACATGGCGATCTGCTCCGGGTCCTCGACGGTCAGGCGGATATAGTCGCCGCTGTCGTTATACCAGCCCCATTGCAGGCCGGACACCTCCACGGCCTCCACCCGGGCGGGGTCGGGCACGCGGGTCTCGTAGCCGGTGAGGTCCAGCTCCACCACCACGAACAGCAGCACGAAGGCCAAGCCCACCGCCAGCGCACCCCTCCACTTTTTGAACACCCGGAAGGATTTGTCCAGCAGCATCTGGGCGGCGAAGCAGCCGATCACGGCCCAGACCACGATGGAGACCATGAGCACGATCTCCCCGCCGCCCAGGAAGGAGCAGGTGACGAAGCCGAAGCACAGCCCCGCCATCACCGCCACGCCATAGCGGAACACCGGGCGCATACACTTGACGGACACCACGTCCCCGGCGCTCTCCAGCCGCCGGAAGCGGTAGAGGAAGAAGCTCCCCACAGCCATCGCCAGGGCCAGCAAAGCGTAGATGCCCAGCGCGCCCAGGCCGCTCAGCTCCAGCCGGTCCGGCACGCCCACGATGACGCCCTCCATCTCTACATCGGCGTATCGCACGGCGGCGCGGACCGAGTCGCGCAGGTTCCACACGGGGGTGAGCCAGCGGGCGGCGGCCTCCAGCCAGTCCCCCGGCCCGGCGTAGCCGTAATAGAACACCTGCATGACCACGGTGAACAGGCCCGTGAGGGCGGCGGCGATGGCGTTGAACACGCCGTAAAACACGGGCAGGGCCAGGATGTGTCCAGTGAACATCCCGCAGAACACCGCCATGGAGTAGAACAGGAAGCACTCCCCGCAGCCCGCCGCCAGCCAGAACAGCAGCCCCGTCAGGCACAGGTGCCCCCCGGCCAGCTCGATCAGCAGGGTGAGCAGGAAGATGACGGCGTTGGGGACCAGCAGGAAGGCCAGCCCCGCCAGGTAGTGGGTGAGGAACAGGGCCTCCCGCCGCACGGGCAGGGAGCCGAAGAAGTTGGCGGAGCGGGGGTTATAGAGGTGGCTGAGCACCGCCATGGCGGACAGCACCCCGAACACCACCGCCAGGGACAGGACCAGGCTCGCCGTGCCGGGCACGGTCTGCCAGGCGAAGGACTCGATATAGCTGCTCAAGTCGTTCCAGCGGCTGGTCATGGAGTCCATGCGCAGCATGAGCAGGCCGTTCAGCAGCAGGGC
>CATJRT010000477.1 GCA_949742895.1 uncultured Eubacteriales bacterium
ACATCGCGGCCATCCATGAAGCAGTGGACGAAAATCTTCGGACAGCCCAAGTCGTAGGCCATCTTCACCGCCGCCTGGATGTGGGTGATGTGGCTGTGAACGCCGCCGTTGGACATCAGGCCGTAGATGTGGACAGCTTTGCCCGCCTCTTTCGCGGCCAGCATGGCCTCCTTATACGCCTTGTTCTCGAAAAAGTCTCCGTCCTGGATGGCCTTGGTGATTTTGGGCAGATCCTGGAACACCACCCGGCCCGCGCCGATGTTGGTGTGCCCCACCTCGCTGTTGCCCATCTGTCCGTCGGGCAAACCCACATCCATACCGGAGGCGGACAGCTTGCAGCAGGGATTCTCAGCAAAGATTTTGTCCAGATTTGGGGTATTGGCGGCTTTGATGGCGTTATCCCCCGCTTCAGAGGAGGAGGAGAGGCCAAAGCCGTCCATGATAATCAAAGTGGTAGGTGTTTTCATTCAAATACCTCGTTGTCACGCTTCGCCTGTTCGCGACGCGCGGCTTCCTTGAGACTCGGGCTGGTCTTGGACCGCTGTGCGGCCCATCGCCCGCCCTCGCTCCGGTCCATCCGCGTTACTCACGACGGCTCAGCACTTCTTATTCCTGATTTGCCGCGTTGATGATCGCCATAAAATCGTCGGGCTTAAGGGCCGCACCACCGATGAGGCCACCGTCGATGTCGGGCTGGGCCAGCAGCTCATGGGCGTTCTTGGCGTTCATGGAGCCTCCGTACTGGATGGTGACGGCACGGGCCACCCGAGCGCCGTACTGCTTGCGGATAATGCCGCGGATATGGGTACACACCGCGCCGGCCTGTTCAGCAGTGGCGGTCTTTCCGGTGCCGATAGCCCAGATGGGTTCGTAAGCAATGACCACGCGGCGGACCTGGCTCTCGCTCAGACCGGCCAGCGCCACCTTTACCTGGTAAGAGATCAGCTCCTCTGTGACGCCCAGCTCCCGCTGCTCCAGGCTCTCGCCCACGCACACAATGGGCCGCAGGCCGGCCTCCAAGGCGGCGTGGGTCTTTTTGTTCACGGTAAAGTCGGTCTCGTTATAGTATTGGCGGCGCTCGGAGTGGCCGATGATAACGTACTTTGCGCCCACGTCCTTGAGCATCTCCACAGTGACCTCGCCGGTGTACGCGCCGCTGGCCTCAGAGTGGCAGGTCTCGCCGCCAATGGCCACACGGGTGTCCTTGAACAGGCGCACCGCGCCGGGGATGTTCACGCCGGGGACACACAGAACAACCTCGCACCACTTGTGACGGCCCAGCTGAGGCTTGATGGCCTCGGCGTACGCCTTCGTCTCGGTGATGGTCTTGTTCATTTTCCAGTTGCCGGCGATGATCGTCTTACGGTACTTCAGATTCATTTTTCACGAACTCCTTCTTTATAAATATGGTCTCATAGGAGCAAGCTCCATATCTTCCAACTCTCAGCACAGCCTCACAGGCTATCCCTGTTCAGCCCTTCCCCCACGTTTCCGCTCCGCACGGCTCCTGCAGGGGGCCTAGGCAGCGCTCAGTCCTGAACGCCAAAACGAACAAGCTCTTCCGATTGTTTTTCAGGCGCTTACTTATCCAGCAAGCAAGCCACACCGGGCAGTTCCTTGCCTTCCATAAATTCCAGGGAAGCGCCGCCACCGGTGGAGATGTGGCTCATCTTGTCGGCGTAGCCCAACTGCTGCACAGCAGCCGCGCTGTCACCGCCGCCAATGATGGTGATGGCGGCGGTCTTGGACAGAGCCTCGGCCACGGCCTTGGTTCCTGCGGCGAACTTCTCGAACTCGAACACGCCCATGGGGCCGTTCCAGATGACGGTACCCGCATCGGCCACAGCGCCGCAGTACAGCTCCACTGTCTCGGGGCCGATGTCCAGGCCCTGCCAGCCGTCTGGGATCTCGCCGGCCTTGACCACCTGACTGTCGGCGTCGGGGGAAAACTTATCCGCACATACAGTGTCTACAGGCAGCAACAGCTTCACGCCCTTGTCCGCAGCCTTCTTCACCATGTCGTTGGCGTAGTCCTTCCAGTCCTCCTCCAGCAGGGAGTCGCCTACCTTGCCGCCCTGGGCGGCGGAGAAGGTGTAGGCCATGCCGCCGCCGATGATGATGGTGTCGGCGATCTCCAGGAGG